>CAYYEC010000416.1:0-3967 GCA_964470745.1 uncultured Eubacteriales bacterium
AGGTAGGGTTACAGGCCAATTAAAGGAAGTAACAGCTATACCAGGAGATGATGTATATCTTACTATAGATATGAATCTCCAAAGCGTTGCGATGGAATCTTTGAAAAAGAATGTCATGAAAATAAAGGAAAAAGGTGGAAAAGGAAACTTTGGAGATGCTAATGCTGGTGCAGTAGTGGCAATCGATGTGAAAAATGGAGATATATTGGCATTAGCTAGTTATCCGACTTTTGATCCTAGCATATTTCTTTATAACGAAGATGAGAAAATAAATGAGTTATATAAAGTAGAAAATAATTCGCCGGAATATAATAGAGCTATACAGGGAACATATGCTCCAGGGTCTACATATAAGCCTATTGTTGCTATTGCAGGATTAGAAGAAGGTATTATTACTGCTAATGATACTATTTATGATAGTGGTAAAAGTAATTTAGGTGGAATGGATTTTTGGTGTTTGGAGTATAAGCAAGGTTTAGGAGCACATGGAGCATTAAACCTAGAAAAAGCACTTGCTACATCATGTAATATTTATTTTCATGAGCTTGGGGTGAAGACGGGAATTGATAATATAGTAAAATGGGCAAAGTATTTTGGATTAGGAGAAAAAACTGGGGTAGGGTTTCCAGAAGAAAAAAGAGGGATTCTAGCATCGAAGGAATTTAAAAAAGATACTTTTAATGAAAATTGGTGGATCGCAGATACGGCACAAGCTTCAATAGGTCAGCTTTATAATAGTTTTACACCTATGCAATTGGCAAACTATGTAAGTACACTTGCTAATGGAGGAACTAAATTTACGCCTAATTTAGTTAAAAAGATTGTAGATTATGAAGGTAATATTAAAAAGGAAATAATTTCTGAGTACACTAAAATCCCTATTAAGCAACAGACAATAGAGGATGTAAAAAAGGGAATGATAGCTGTTACAAATGCAGTTGATGGGACAGCTGTACAGATTTTTAAAGATTTCCCATTTCAGGTAGCAGGTAAAACAGGTACAGCTGAAACCGGCAACGAAGCAAATCACTCTTCAAATGCACTATTTGTATGCTATGCACCGGCGGATAATCCACAAATTGCAGTTGCAGTAGTTGTTGAACGAGGTGTTTGGGGTTCTAATACAGCTCCGATAGCTAGAGATGTTTTAGCACAGTATTTTCATTTAAATAATAAAGAAAACTTTAATGATAAAATAGACTCAAATGAAATTGAGTTAATCCCTTAAATAAAAAACCATCTTTTTGCTTTGTGAAGTGCTCCATGTCAAGTAGACAGTGAAAAAACAAAAAATCTTTTGAAAGTGTCAATTGGTTGATTGGCACTTTCTTTATGTTGCGACGTCAGCTAGGTGTGCTCTAAACTCTATTGGTGTCAAACACTTTAATCGTTTTTGATATTGTTTTGTGTTGTAATAATCTATATATCATTCTATGGCTGCCGTAAACTCTTCATAATTGCTAAACTTACGAAGATAGCACATTTCTGATTTTAGGATTCCCCAGAATCCCTCCATTGGAGCATTATCTAAGCAATGGGCAACTCTTGACATGCTTTGTGTCATACCAGTATCATCGAGTTTCTTTTTAAAAGTCTTATTTGTATATGAAATCCTCGGTCGCTATGATATATAGGTGTTACATCAGGAGTGGAAGCAACAGCTAAATCTAAGGTTTTAAATACAAGATCATTGTTGTTGTATTGACCAATAACATAAGACACAATACTTCTATCTCCTAAATCAAGAATGGCACTCAGATAAGCCTTTTTCCCTTCTCCATACTTAAATTCTGTTACATCAGTAAGCCATTTTTCACAGGTGTGCTCAGCTTTGAAATCACGGTTTAATATATTTTCAGTAGTAACTTCTGGAGTTGATTTTATGTAATTATATTTTTTCTTACGGCAAATTGATTTAAGTCCAAGGATTTTCATAAGTCTGTAAATACGTTTGTAATTAACATTTAGGTTGTTGCTCACGGCTTAGTTTAATCGTCATCTGTCGGTATCCTAAAACACCATCTTTTTCTTCGTAAGCATTTTTAATAAGTGGAATTAGTTTTTCGTTTTCTAATTCACTTGTGCTTTGAATTCTATTAACCCATTTATAATAGCTTGATCGACTTATACCAGCAATATCACATAACTCCATTACAGAACCTTTTCCTGCACCTAAAAGTATCTTGATTACAGTGTATATATTTTGATTCTTTACCAGACTTATTACCATCCCCTTTCCAATTGATTCAATTTTTTTAAGAATTCATTCTCTAATTCTAATCTTTTATTTTTTGATTTGAGCAGTTTATTCTGAGCCTTTAGCTTTTCTAGTTCAGGAATTTTTTCAGTAGTTCTTCGCTTTCCTCTTTTATCTTGTAATGACTCAACTCCTTCATTTTCATATTTGTGACTCCAGTTACGAACCTATTGATAGGGATACCTGAAATTTCTCAGATGTTATAGTATAATTATAATTATTCTCAATGCAGTCTTTAACAATTTCTATTCTTTCTTCAAAAGTAGTAGCACGGCTTTTAGTCATGATTGTTTTGCCTCCTGTTCCAGAAGTTTTTAACTACTCATGGCTATTATACTTAAAAATCCATTGTCTGAGTAGATCTAATGCGTGAATCTTAAATTTTTTGCAGACTTCACTTAAGGAACCTACTCCATTATTGTATGCTAAGACTGCATTTAATTTTAATGCAGAAGAATATGTGGTGTTAGTGTGCGTCTCTAAAAGCCCTTCAGCCTCAAAGGTTTTATATTTATAGACCTATAATTTTACAGATAATACATTTAGACTATATTTATGTGCAATCCGAATTATTGATATTTGACCAGATAAATAGTTAGTTATTGCTTCTATTTTTTGTTCATAGGGTGCCTTTGCTTTTTTTCCCATAAAAATATACTCCTCCTTGTAGTAGACAGTTTTTATTATTTAAACTGTCTACTACAAGGGGAGCATATCAATTGAAAAGTTATTTTTAATTATAAGATGTATAAACCATTAAACTATAGTCTATCTGTGGAACTTCAAAGCTATAGCCTTTGACTCTAATGTAATATGTACCACCAGGTAGTACAGTTTTAGATACACTTTCATTAGAAATAGAAGAAGTTGAACTGCCTACAAGATTGTAGCTACTATCATAAACATATAAGTCTAGGTCGTCATATTGAGCAGTTAATCCGACAATAAAATGATTTTCGTCTGAACGTAATGTGAACTTCCAATAGTCATTTACATCTGAAGTTTGAGTTAATGTTCCACCATTTGATGAACCAGCTGTATCTGCACTTGAAAAGCCATTATTTGGTTCAGATTCGCTATAAGCGAAAGCAGTAATACTCAAAGACATTAAACTTGCAATTATTACAAACATCATAAAAGTTTTTTTAAAGCTAATTCTCATAAATTATACCTCCGTATTAATATTTTTAAATGTTACTAAAACTTAAGGACTTAAATTTCTAAATATACTAAGTTAATAAATTTAAAATTAATTATTGTTGTAATAACAGTAAAATTACAAATATATAGTATATATAAAAATTAAAATACAAAATTAATATATATTGTTTGCGCATCCAATATATGATGTATTATATTATTAGAATTAATAAATGTCAATAGTAAAATGAAAATTATAGTAAAAAATATATATAGTAGGTATATAGGCATGTTTTAACACATATAATGTAAAATTTTAGAAAGCTGGTATTAGGTAAGATTCGGAAATTGACAAAAAAAGTCTAAAATGCTTTTAAGAAAGTCATAGATGACTTTTTTAAGCAGTTTTAGACTATAAAGCTATATAATGGGTAAGAGTAAAATGTTAAAAATTGGGTAATGAGGAATGTCACATAAAAAAAGATTTGAATTTAATTAGTTCTCTTAAGGATTTCGAAACAATAAGTTTAAGATAGATGAGAAATATACAGATGAAGAAGCATATAAGAT
>CAYYEC010000417.1:0-2168 GCA_964470745.1 uncultured Eubacteriales bacterium
ACATTACAAGGAAGAAATATGCAACATATAAACAGAGGTATATGATTTTGCAATATATGAATTAAAAATGTAAAGGATTTATTGCAAAACATATAGAATGTTGAAAAATTTCTTTAATTGCTTATTTTCTGTGTAATATATAAAATGGTTTACCTTCCTCTTGAGTTGTAAAATTGTGTATGTCTAGGTCAGGACTGTTTGAAATATATGCATCAACTGAATCTGCCGTATAAATTTCAAATTCGTCCAAATTTTCTTCAATATAGTTTTCATTGTCAAGACATAAAGGTCTGCCTTGATTATGTAATATAAACCAATCTATCTCATCATCTGGGACCTTTGTGAGGTCTTTATACTGTGGATTTCCCATTTCACTGTAAAACATTGAATTTATTGCTTTTTCAGACATTCTGTTTGCAACTTTCATTCCTGTATAAAAAATTATTGTTTCATATTCAATACCTCTTACTGCCACGATTTCATTGGGTTTACCATATTTTTTCAATATATCCACTATTGCTCTGTTAGGTGCATTATATTCATGGGTTATTTCATCAATATACATAAGAAAATATGATTTGATTTTTATGTCTTTAATAAATTCGGATAAGGGTTTTATATAAAAATCTGCATTTGAATAAGGAGAGGCTGCAATTCCAATAGATGTCTTTTTATTATCCGGACTAAATACAAAACTCTCTTCGGTTCCTATATCCGTATACCGGTCTCTGACTTTGATTAAATCTTTATCCATAAATAAATATGGAGCAACATTTAATAAATTACTGAATAAGCAAAGCAGTATAACTATTACAGAAAGATTAATACTTATTCTACTAAAGTAATTATAAATAGAAGTAAGTACAAAAGGCACAGCAATGACTATGCTAACCATATAATGATTCAAAATGTAGAATTCAGGTATTGAAACCACAATGACATTTGCTGCTATAAAAATTGGAAAAAAAGAAGACCTTTTTGTAAAAACTCTCCTTACACCTTTTTTATTTATAATCAATACTAATATTCTGACAGCAATAATTATTACCAGTATTGAAATAATCGGTAAAAAATAAGTTTGTACTTTCCAAGCAAATACCAGAAACCTTATTGAAAAATTTTTACTTATCTTTACTTCCGAACCCGGAGAATTAAATAAGTATGCAATATATGGCAATACTATTACTACACCTGCAATAAGAGGCACTGCTATTCTCTTCCAGATGCTCACTTTCACATTTTTTAAAGCATATAAACCAGCGGTAACACACCATACACCTCCCGCAAGGTAATTACTTGAAAAAAGTAATATAACTGAAATAGATAAATATATACTTCTTCTTTTCAGCTTTATTTTTTGATATAATAATTGCATATAGTATAATGTTGAAGTTGCTGAGAAAAAGAAAACCAGTGTGTAATATCTGCTTTCCCTGGAATAAATCAGGAATGGCACGTATAAACTCAATATTAATGCTGTAATATCAGCACTTTTTTTATTTTTAAAAACAACAAAAGCGAGTCTCCACACAACAAACAAAGTCATAATTCCAAAAACTGCAAATGGAAATCTTGCTGCAAAAGTTGTTTTACCAAAGATAACTAATGATATACCGCAAACATAAAATTGCAGCCATGGTATGGCAGTATATGCAAACTCCCGATTGAAATCATTCCCTTCAAGGTGAGTCAAGAGGTTAACCCCATCCCAGACTTTCGGATAACCATACTTCATTGTATTAATTGAAATAGTAGATGTCTGCGCCTCATCATGCCACAGGTATGAATGGTCCAAATTGTATAAAATCAATAAGGAGCATATACAAATAGCAACAATTATTCCTTTATATTCCTTCAATGCTTTTATAATTAGATTCATATCATCCTCAATTACGTTTACAATCATTTATATAAATAAGTTATTGTATGATATCACTTATGGGTTCGGTTTTATTTCTGTTCCTGAATATAATCAATTCTGGATATTTGTAGCTGGTTTTAAAGCTATGCTCCCAAATATCAGCTCCAAATGGAGAATCCGGGTATCCGCTAAAATTTACACGTTCAAACAATTTACTATTTTCAATTTCTGATAAAAACAAATTGTAAACCTCAACACACATAGGCAGAATCTGGGGTGCATATATTATCCAATCAATTTAATCTAT
>CAYYEC010000417.1:2178-3967 GCA_964470745.1 uncultured Eubacteriales bacterium
GTTCATATCTATATGCGTTTGGGTAGTTACCATAAAGCTTGTTCCATATTTCATCATTTTCCTTTACCGCCTTTAGCCTGTTAACAACCTTTAAATCTGTATAATAAATAATTGTATTAGCTAAAAAATCATCTGTAAGAACAGTATCATCTTTGTCAGAATATTTTTTCAAAAATCTGACAACACCCTCCGTCGCATCATTGTAATCTGATGTTAACTCTCCAAAATAATCCTTCATATAGAACCTGATACCACAAACATCTTCCAGATACTCATTTAGTGTATAAATCTTATATGATTAAATTGATAACTGAAAAAAGGTACAGGTGGCTTTATAAAACTTTCAAAGTATTTTGTATCTAATTTTGTATATTTGATAGCCAAATATGGTGATATATTTAAAACATTTGTGAAAACAATCAATATAGTCAATGTCACGCCAATAACATAATCTCTTACAAAAATATTGTAAATTAACAAAGCGCATATAATATACACCAAGGGTAAGGATGAAATCAGAAATCTGGTTCCATATATTGCAGTTAACGAAGAAATTGACAAAAGCGTAAATATCACAGGAGCCAGCAATAGCCATACCTGCCGCATATTTTTTATTTTCTCGGTTTGGGGTGTTTTTTTTCGCTTTTTATCCTGAAAACATAATATAAGTAAAATCAGCTCCAATATTAAAAATGGAAAAAAATATGCATGCAACTGCCATATATATCCGAGTATCTGTATTACAAAATAGTACCAGCCTACAAAGCCCTCTCTCAAACTGTTTATTTCATGCAAAAAGTTTTCATAGTAACCAAATACAGGCAGGGTAAGGGCAATAATAATGCAGGTTGATATTGCAAATCTTTTAATATTATTTATACTCCTATCAAACAGCAAATAGCAAGAATAAATTACAAACATGGTAACAAAAAAGAATACCAGGAAAGTATTAAACAAAAGTACAGCTGAGATTGTATAAGCTATCAAATATATAAGCTTAGGCTTGTCTATAAACTTTAAGTAGAATAGATATATGAGTATTATCAAAAGCAAACTGGGTGAATAATATCGAACCTGCCTGATATACAAGATCACAGGTACGGATAATACATATAACCACATTGCCAGATGAGCTACCTTTCTATTGCCTATAAGAATATTAGCAAGTAAATATAGGGGCAGACAACTCATAACTCCTATAAGCGCAAATATGAAACGGACAGAAAAGCTTGAGCCCCCAAAATTTTGTCCCAATGCAGCAATATAAAACTGTAACCATGGATATCTCAAATGAATAAAATGTTCATTAAAGTCATTACCATTTGCAGCAGTAATTATATTATTCCCATCCCAGGCACGAGGATAGCCGAATTGGTAAACTCGCTTTCCCAATACAGCTGTATCAGCTTCATCAAGCCAAAAAAACCTATTACCCAGATTTAAGAATACCAATACTGACATTATAATCAGGGCACTTATAATACTGGCACGTTCTAATCTTGTTTTTGTCATAAACTCTCTAATCTCTTTATTTTCCATTATTAAATCAATGCTTTATTCTTCAAGGTCATATTTAGTTACTTTTCCATCTATATTTAACGGCATTGTTGTCTTTCGGTTGCGAAGAACATAAAAACCGGAATAGCTGTTATCTGTCCAAAAACTATGAAACCAGATTTCTGGAGTATATGGAGCATCCGGATATTCAACCTTAATATATTCAAACAACTCTTCACTTTCATATAGACTGTTTTCATATTCAGAATATTTAATAGGTCTGTATATAATC
>CAYYEC010000418.1:0-3960 GCA_964470745.1 uncultured Eubacteriales bacterium
GTCTGTAACGTATGTTTTTTAGGGTGTGCAGACCACAGACAGAGGAAGTGGATTTGTAACACTTAAAATAGGATTATAAAAATGAAGTGTTACAAACCACTAGCTTGGAAACTTACTTTAACTTATAGATAAACAATTTGTAATTTATAAACATCTACTTTATAATATATATGTTGCAAAAAAGATATTATATGGAAAAAGTAAACAACATATAAACAGAGGTATATTATTTTGCAATATTTGAATAGGAAATGTAAACAGTTTATTGCAAAAAATATAGTGAAATACAATTTTTATGGACTTATAGATTTCGCGTAAATGATTCTACATTTGAATTTAACTTACATGAAATCTATACCTATAAAACTCATTAAATGAACAAATATCAATATTAATTTAATGTAGAATCATTTGTGCGTTTAATATAGAAAAATAGGCGAAGTTAAAACTTAAAGTTATTATTTAACTATTTATTAGAACGGCGGTAATCATGAGTACAAACAAATTTAATCAGTTTCTTAAAAATAGGCAAAGCCTTATTTATCAATATAAAATTTGTGATTTAAGCAAAGATGAATTCATTGAAGAAAATTACAACTATATAATTAGTATGGGAATAGAACCCTTTAAAAAAGTTGATAATATTAAAAAGGCTATTTTTAATTATCAATATTATAATGGTCTTGCGAAATATTATCAAAGACTTTCAAGAAGTATAAGTAAGTCTGACAAAGCAAAAAAGGAAAATCTGGATTTATCATTATATTATTATTCTCAAAAAGATGATGTTACTATAAAGCTATTAAAATTACTTGATTTTAAGGGTATCGAAGCATATTTTGTTAAAGCAAAATCACCCAAATTAAGTAAAAAATTGTTTGAGATTGTTATTAAAGATGAGGAAATATTATTGGAAATAAATTATTTTTCTGATTTTTATAATCCAGAAGAAAGTTCTTATATAATCCTTCACTCAAAAAATCCTTATATTTTGAGCCTTCTTAAAAGAGAAAATGCTTTTTTAGATGTAGAAAAAAAGTCTTTAGTTGATAATTATATTAATAAGAAGTATTAACACAAATTTATAAAAACAAATGTAACACTTAAGTACTTATCTAAACAAAAAAAGTATATAAAATTACATAAATTGTAGAATATATTGTAGAAAAACATAAAATGAGTAAAGTTTTAACATGTTATTTTATTGACATTCCAAGAAATAATATGATAGAATGTAAAATAAAAAATTTCTATATAATCAAGGAAGATAGTGATATGAGTAACTTTTTTGAGTCAACTAAAAAAGCTGAAATAACGATGCGTCTCTCTGAATTCGAAGTACCACCTATGCAGGACGTTCTTATTGTTGGCAAAAAAGCGCCGATTGGTCCTGAGGCTGCCCGCAGGATGGTGGATATTCTATCGCCAGAGCAGTACGAAATCGTAGAAATAGATCATCCTATAATTGAAGCTATTGTTATAAGAAAATCACTTACCTACATGATTAGCAGAGAAAAATTGATTGCATTAGTATTAGAAGAAGGAGGAAAAGTCGCTAACGAGTCAACAATTATAAAGGCACACATAAGCATTTTACTTCACGTTAGCAAATCTATTGATTTATGATTGCATGTTTATCTAATATAATGGATGAAGAGTTGATAACAATTGATACATATGATGGACTTTGCAAGGCTGGGCGGCTTATGGATGAGAAAAAAATCAACTTCCTTCCAGTTTTAAACGAAAATAAATTAGTAGGTATTCTTACCTCTAGTGATATGCGTAGAGCGCATCCTAATCGTATTACTGCTGATGCTATGACAAAAAATATTATTACTGCAAAACCTGAAACATCTTTATGGGAAGCACAGACACTATTAGAAAAGTATTTCTTAAAAGAATTGCTGATAGTAGAAAATGAAAAACTTGTAGGGGTAGTAACAGAAGCAAGGCTCTATGGAGAATTAGGAAAGCACATTGATCTTCTTACCGGATTATATAAGAAAGATTATGTTTATTATCATGGAGCTAAATTGCTTGATAAAAACAAATATATATCATTAATTTTTATCGATTTGGATAAGTTTGGTCAAATAGATAAAGATTATGGGCATATGCTTGGAGATCACGTTTTGAAGGAAACCGGAAGATTTTTAAAAAAAACTATGCATAGTGATACTTACGTATGTAGGTTTGGTGGCGATGAATTCATCGTTCTTACACCTTTCGATCTCGAAAAATGTAAGCATCTGGCAAAAAATATACTAGACGGCATATCTTCTCATAGCTATTCTGACAGCATTAATCTAACAGCTTCTATTGGAATTGTCGGGGGAAAAATGAATAAATCAACCTGGAACAGTTCAAAACACATGATTTCTGAACTCATAAATTTGGCAAGTCTGGCATCTACAAAAGCAAAAACACACATAGAAAAATTAGTAGTTACTTCTGATTTCTGTGATACAGAAATAGCATAAATTTATATATCCTACTTGTTCTATAAAGGATATGAGAGAATTTTCTTTATATTCTCTCATATCCTTTGAATCTAATAATTTTATTGATTTTTTTATATCTTCTCTCTAGCACTATAAAAAGTATGAAGAAGTTCATGTGCCTTTTCTCCATAAAACTCCCCAAGGAATTCATTATAAACCTTCATAACATCCTCATTCTCATGTGATTTTCTTTTAGCTTTTCCTTGATCTTCTCTATAAATAGCTTCTGCCCTCTTTTTAACAATTTGATCATCACCATGATGGAATGGTTGTCCGCCACCACCAATACAACCTCCTGGACATGCCATTATTTCAATGGCATGATAATCAGCTCTACCTTCCCTTATGTCTTCTAAAAGCTTTCTTGCATTTCCCAAACCATTGGCAACACCTATTTTTACATCCATATCATTTATTTTTACTGTAGCTTCTCTAATGCCATCAAATCCTCTTAATTGTTTAAAATCAACATTTTCAAGCTGGCTTCCTGTTAACCATTCATAAGCTGTTCTTAAAGCCGCCTCAATTACTCCTCCAGTTGCACCGAATATAACAGCTGCACCTGTTGATTCTCCTAATGGATTATCAAACTCTCCATCTTCAAGGCTTTCAAAATTTATACCTGATTCTCTAATCATCATACCTAATTCTCTTGTAGTTAAGACATAGTCAACATTTTTCAAATTGTCCATCTGTAATTCTTCTCTTGCAGCTTCATGTTTCTTAGCCAGGCACGGCATTATAGATACGACAACCATTTTTTTTGGGTCAATATTAAATTTTTTAGCATAATATGTTTTGGCAACAGCACCAAACATTTCATGTGGTGATTTACATGTAGAAGGAATATCAAGCAAATCCTGGAACTGATGCTCGAAGAATTTAACCCATGCAGGGCAGCAGCTTGTTAGTATTGGTAATCTTCCACCATGTTCTAGTCTGTGTGCAAATTCAGATGCTTCTTCTATTATTGTCAAATCTGCAGCAAAATCCGTATCAAACACTCTATCAAATCCAAGTTTGCGTAAAGCTGTTACCATTTTTCCAGTGACAATAGTTCCTGCTTCCATACCAAGTTCTTCACCTAAAGCCACTCTTACTGCTGGAGCTGTCTGTACAACAACAAATTTATCTTCGTTATTTATTGCATTCCAAACATCAGGAATATTATTTATCTCTGTTAAAGCAGCAGTTGGACAAACTGCTACGCATTGACCACAAAATGTACACATTGTTTCAATCATTGGTAAACCAAAGGCAGGAGATACTACAGTACCAAATCCCCTATCTACAGCTGAAAGTATGCCACAGGTCTGAACATCATTGCACATTGTTTCACATCTTCTGCACAATATGCATTTATCCAGATTTCTGTATATTGCATGACTGGAAGCATCCTTTTTATAGCCTGACATTTCGCCTTTATACTTAAGCTCACCCCTTACTCCAAGATCAG
>CAYYEC010000419.1:0-3957 GCA_964470745.1 uncultured Eubacteriales bacterium
GAGCTGTACAATCATAGATAGTGATAAGGGGAAAGTTGGTCTTATAAGCTTAATAGGAAGAATATACATGGACCCTGCTGAATGTCCATTTAAAACTGCTGACAAGGAAATTGAATATCTGAAAAGTTTTGTTAAAATTGTTGTTGTTGATATTCATGCTGAAGCAACTTCTGAAAAATGTGCTCTTGCCTGGTATTTAGATGGAAGGGTTAGCTGTGTTTTAGGAACACATACACATGTTCAGACTGCTGATGAAAGAATATTACCTTTTGGAACAGGATTTATTACTGATGTGGGGATGACAGGACCTTATGAAGGAATTATTGGTGTAGATAGAGAGATTATTCTTAGTAAGTTTTTAACTCAAATGCCAAGTAGATTCGAAGTTGCTAGAGGAAAAGTTCAATTTAATGCTGTTTTATTGGATATTGATGAAAAAAATGGAAAGACCCTAAGCATTGAAAGAATATGCAAAATAATTGACTCTTGATTATAAATAACTTTTAAGTTGTTGATTTACAATATTTATTGTAAATCATATAGAATTTTTAGTAAAAAAAAGGATTTTTCAGGTTTTTGTAGAATAAAGACTTATAACATTAAATCAATACTATGTATTATATAGATAACAAAGAAAAAATTAAATTTATCTGAGAAGTTAGGCGTTACAGATTTCCACATCTATAAGAAGTAGGAGGTATAAGCTAAATGGATATATTAAAGGTTTCATCTAAGTCTAATCCAAATTCAATCGCAGGTGCATTAGCTGGAGTTATTCGAGAAAAAGGTGCTGCAGAAATACAGGCTATTGGTGCAGGAGCGCTAAATCAGGCGGTAAAAGCCGTAGCAATTGCACGAGGATTTATTGCACCTTTAGGTATTGAATTAATATGTATCCCGGCTTTTACAGATATTATAATAGATGGTGAAGAAAGAACTGCTATTAAATTAATAGTTGAGCCAAGAAGATAAATATATTATAGATAACGAACAATAAAGTTAAATTTATCAGAAAAGTTAGGCGTTAGATAATATAGATGTCGAACTACATTTTAAAATTTAATTCTAAAGTTCAACATCTATAAAACAAAGTAAGGTATATCTAATTTTTAAAGCGTATTTTTAATACGCTATTTTTATGCTGTAAAAATCCTGGTTGGGAAATATATACATAAGCAACTATATGTGTATTATTGTATATGGTTATATAATGTGATATTCTATTAAATATAAAGGTTACATGGGTTGTAAATTTACTACCTTATAAATAGGCAATTTTTGGAGATCGAAAGGAGATTTATTCATTGAATAAAGAAATTTCAAATGAAAATGATATAAGTCTTAATAATGCTGTTGAAATTATTCAATTTAATAATTTACTTAAATATAATAATAAAATAAAACATTGTTTTTCAACAAGAATAGGTGGGGTAAGCCAAAGAGAATTGAATTCACTTAATTTAGGCTTTAATAGAAATGATGATAGAGAAAATGTTATAGAGAATTATAGACGTATTTCAAATGTTTTAGGAATTGAACTTAAAAATATAGTTTTATCAAATCAAATTCATGACAATAAAGTAAAGGTTGTTGATGAAAGTGATAGAGGCAAAGGGATTATAAAGGAAAGTGATATTATTGGGTATGATGGACTTGTTACAAATAAAAAGGAAGTTGCTTTAGTGACTTTTTATGCTGACTGTGTTCCTCTATTTTTCTTTGACCCAAATAAGAATATTATTGGATTATCTCATTCAGGGTGGAGAAGTACTCTTAGAAATATTGCAAAGGAAACAGTTAAGGTTATGAATGAAAACTTTAATGTTGAACCTCAGTATTTGGAAGTAGCAATTGGGCCGCATATAAGGTACTGCTGCTTTGAAGTAGGCAGTGAAGTATATAAAGAGTTTATCAATACTTTTAGCTGGTGCGATAAATACTGTAATAGGATAGGCGAGAATAAGTGGAGGATAAATTTGGAAAAAATTATTATAGAGAATTTAATTACATTAGGTGTAAAAAGAGAGAATATATGTGTAAGCAACATCTGTACAAAATGTAATAATCATCGTTTCTTTTCATATAGAGGAGATAAAGGAAAGACTGGTAGTTTAGCAGCAATAATGCAGTTGATTTAGTATATAATGGATCGTTAAAGTATAACTCCCTCTATGATTTCACTGCCAGACTGAAATCATATTCAGTCTACGTGAAAAAGAGGAAGCAATATTTTAACTCACCTAAAGGGGAGTTAAGAGTGAGGAAGTTTTTTTTAGTTTATTTGATTTTAATATGTATATTTACCACGTCATGTTCATTAAAAGAGACGTTTAGTGAACGAAGCGTTGAAGTTGAGAATCAAGATTTAGTTGAAGAGAATGGTACTATTGATAAAGGTCCTGTAAATTCAGGTGTATTAAATTTGTTTTCTACTAAACCTGATACTTTAAATCCTATTTTTACTCAGAATATTTTTGTGGAACAATTTTTAAGATTGGTTTTTGAACCATTAGTTATTACTGATAAGAATCAGAAGCCTATACCTAATTTGGCAAAAGGATGGAAGGTTTCCGAGGATGGAAAAACGTGGGATTTTTATATTAGAGAAAATGTTTTATGGCAGGATAATTTCCCGTTTACAGCTTATGATGTTGAATTTACGTTAGGAACTATTCTGGATTCTAAAAGTCAAACAATTTATAAAAATAATTTTGACAATATTGCTACATTTGGTGCTGTGGATAACAAATTATTTAGAGTTGTTTTGAAAAGTCCGAATTCATTTACAGCTGAAACTTTTACTTTTCCAATAATACCTAAACACTATTATGAAAATAAACTTAGTATTAATTCTGAAAATCTAAGGAAGCCAATAGGAACAGGCTTTTATAGAATGGACGATATAAATGATAGTAATACGTTTGTTTTTAAAAAGAACACTGAGTGGTGGAAAAAAGAACTAAGTGAAGATGATCTGCCTTATATTCCGGAAATAGTTGTAAAAGTGTATGAAAGTGGAAAAGAAATGCTTGGTGCTTTTCAACGTCAGGAAATTGATGTGGCTTATGCTGATATTGGACAATTTGATAAATATAATAAAAGATCAGACCTGGTTATGAAAAAATATGAAAATAATAAGTTTGATTTTATTGTTTTCAATTTGAAGAATTCACTTTTAGAAGACAAATTGGTTCGGCAGGCCATCAATTTAGCCATTGATAAAAAAGCAGTAATAATGGGTGCTTTAGATGGGCAGGGAACTGTATCAGATATTCCTATAATACCGGGATCATGGATAATAGAGGATATAAAGTTTAACAGCCCTAATACAGAAAATGCAATAAAGCTGCTGACAGAAAACGGGTACCTATTTGAAGATGGCATAATGTATAAAGAAGTTAATGGCGTAAAAAAACAATTGAAATTTGAAATCATTGTAAATAGTAAAAATGAAATTAGATATAAAGCAGCAGAAAATATCTCAAAACAATTGGATAAAATCGGTATATTGTTAAATATTAAAAAGCTTTCAGGAGATAAAGAGCTAAATAATATTCGCAATAGCAAATATGATATGGCGTTATTAGGAGTTAAAATAAATTCTGTGCCGGATATTTCATTTGCATATTCTTCTGAGAATATTATAAATGGAACAAATATTGCTTATTATAATAACCCTGAAATGGATGAGCTATTAGGTTCATTACAGATTGAGAATGATGATAATAATAAAAAAGAAATATTTAAAGATTTTATAAATATTATTAAAGAAGATATGCCTTACGTAGGATTATATTTTTATGATAATGCAATACTTTATAATAATAATGTAAGAGGGAATTTACAACCTTACATGTGGGACAAGCTAAATGATATAAAAAATTGGTATGTAATTAGTAATGGCAGTGGGATGTGGCAAAAGGTGATAAATAAAGTTTGAAAAGGCTTTACAGTTTA
>CAYYEC010000420.1:0-3936 GCA_964470745.1 uncultured Eubacteriales bacterium
TTGCTCATCAGAAGCCTTTATATCTATAATTAAACTGTTTAATACCTGACGTTCATGCTCTAGTTCTGCATTTATCTTTTTCACTATGTTCTCACGTCCTTAGTATTGAATTAATAGATGTATGCCCAGCTTACGTTCTTTACAGAATCTCGACAGTCCAAATATAACAATTTTTCCTGCACCCACATCTTTAGTCATGAATCGTGAAAATGAGCTGGATCAATATTCAGTTCTCGTGCAAACCTGTTGTAATTCCCACTAGAATATTTTTTCATAAGTTCATAAACTCTGGTTCTGTCAATTTTCATATCAATGTTATTGTTTTTTTCTTTTACCAAAATAATCCCCTCCTGATTACTTTATTGCTTATCTTCAATACATTTAGTGTCTAATATAAAAAAACCATAGTTTTAGTGTTCTTAATCTATAACTTAATTACAAAAACGCTCTAGTTCACATTTTGTTAACTTAGTTTGCGAAAATTTTTCTACAGTTGTTCTTAATTTTTTAGCAAGAATTGCTGCCTCATCAATTGTAAATTTTCTTAGTCCACGCTATTTCATTATATATATATTTACTTTTTCCTATTTCTCCAGCCATATTTTTTTGTGTAAAGCTCTTTTTTTTCTTAAAGTTTTAAGCTTTCAAATTCTTCTTGCTGTATTTATACTTCTTGCGTGTAAACAATATGTTAACATTATTATAGTTAACATATTGTTTATTGTCAAGATTTATTACAAATAATAATCTTTTTGGTGACTTTATTTACTATAACCATATTGTAAACTATAATGGTTATAGTATCAGGAGGTGATTATGTGTTTGACGGAAATAAGTTAAAACAGAAAAGATTAGATAAAGGACTAACCCAAGAAGAATTAGGCAAAATGTTAAATAAAACAAAAAATAATATTTCACAATATGAAAGCGGTAAACGTCAACCGGATACAAATACTTTAAAATCTTTTGCAGAAATATTTAATTGTAGTATAGATTATCTATTAGGACTTTCTGATTCAAAAAAAGATATTGTTTTAGGAGAATTTGTACCTACAAACATTCAATTAATAAAAGGCTCCATGTCTTGGGAAGAAATGTCCACTAATATAGGTTTAAAAATGAATAATCAAAATTTCACTGAACATTATACTTCGAAGTATTTGCAAAGACTTTCATTAGGCAAAGATACTCCTACAGCATCGGAAATATATCTTTTAAGCAAGTATGCTGAAGTTGATAAAGATTTCTTTTTTAGAAATAATACAGAAGAAGATTTGATTTATTTCAGAAAATTATATAAATCTGAGGTTGATAAAGCAAAACAAACTTCTCAATTTAGAAAAGAGGTTCAAGATTTTTTAGATAATCCGAATAATTTGAAATATATTGAATTTGCAATGAGACTGAAAGATCAGGGTATAAATCCCGATAACATAGAAGGTTTTAATTTAAAATTTAAATAAAAGTATAAAAAAATATGTTCATTAAAAAAGTATAACTTTAAAGTATTTTTCTTAAGCTTTTTGGTTCTCGAGGTTGGTAAGTAAACCAAAAAGTGGCAGCACTGGGTACAATACTTGCTAAAAGCAAAACTATCATTGAAATTAAACCTAATAGCTTTAATTTAAGCTTTATTCTCATTTAAAGTCACTCCTAATATAATCTTTCTGTATTTCTTTTATATGCTCAATTGCTATAGTATTATCTTTACTTTCTTCCAATATATTAATAACCGTATTTAAAATGTGCTTCTTATCTTTAGTATGTCTGTTTATTTCATCATTTGTTTTTTTAACATCTATAAATGACATTACAAACAAACCGCTAGTTAGGATAAGTCCTATATACAAATATATCATACTTTTTACATTTTGGGGATTAAAATTTTGTAATAGCATCTGTATTTTGTCTACTATTAATATTAGTATAACAAACATTTTAATATTAGGTAGAGATATTTTTTTTATTGTATTTTTAGTAAAATCCTCAATTTTACAAGAATTTATAATAGTAAATGGTAGCTTATATACTATAAAACATGTAATTATTAAAAACAATCTTGATGGCAGTGTAATTAAAATAAATTTGGGAGTGTTTGAATATTTTTCAATAATATCCATATAGTTAATTTTCATAAAACTTGCAACTAAAATAATTCCTGCAAAATCAAATATTAAATATATAAATGTAACAATAAGGAAAGATAAAACAATCCCATACCATTCCTTTTTAAAAACTATTGAGTAAATAAATACAAAAAATATTATTTGTATAATGCCAAGAAAGGCTATTTGATCAAAATAATTATGTCCTATTGAAGTAAAAAGTGCTGTCATAAGAGTTACAAAAATCACTTTAACAAGATTCTCTTTATTTTTAAAATTTAGTATGTCTTTAAAACCTATAACAAGCATTGTTAAAATTAATAATAAATACTCTTCAGGAACACTTAACCCAAAAAAATTTACTAACCCAAATTTAATCATTAGCTATTACCTCCGAAATCCATTTAACGTAAACATATTTAAAACCAATAAAAACAATGCAGGAATCATTATAATATCTCCAATACTCACAATTTGCATCCCATAAGCCAATATCCCAGGTGGATGGATTATATCTGCCAGAAACGGCAATTTAGTTGTTTCCGTCAATGTCACATGGTTAAAGTCCAAGCCCATTAGTAAAAACTCTATCCTATTTTCCTGCAATAGTGTTACATCAACAGGCATCTTTCCACCATTAACAAGTATGACAATCGCATTTAATGCTCCAGCTACTCCCATAAGCAAAAAGCCTTTATATTTTGAATTCCTAAAAAAAGCTGTTATTAGTAAACTATATGAAAAAAGCTGTATTATAAAAGCATATGTATTTACAATAATCATCCTATTTGCAACTAATATCCTGCAAACCATCTGTATAATGAATGCTGACAAAATAAGCTTTTTCCATCTCAGTTTCCTATATATAAAAATGTATGCCTTTATTCCTGAATGATTTATTCTAGCTTTGATAGTCCGTTCCTTAGCAAAATAAATTGCAGCTATAAATGCAGCAAATAAAATAATTAAATATGCCATTCCTGCCTCAATCATCTGCTTATAAACCATGATTTACAAGCTTTACAACTATTTTATTGATTAAGTACTATATTAACAGACTTCAATATAATATGCAATAAAAATTTACATATTTTTAAGAAATAATGTATATTATGACAAATAAATATTATTTATTGGCGATATTGTGTTGAATATCCAGGGGATTTTATAGTTTTGGTTGGTTTGAGTATAGTGGAAATTCAGTTAAATTATGAGTTTATAGAGTTAGAAGAAAAGCACGACTGCTCAAATCCATTAAAAATTTAACAATTTATGTAATTAAGATTCATTATCTATTAACCTAACTTTTTCAATAAAAACACTTTATTACTTCATTCTATTACAGACCACGTATATTCAAGAATTTCCTCTATAGGTATACTATCTACTATACTGTGTAAGACCCTATCACAATTAAACTTATTAAGCTTACCATCAATGTATTTGTAATAGTATTGAGTCTTTGTCTCAGGGTGGGTACACCTTACCATAGCACCTTCTTTAAAGTGCTGCGGAACTGTATTAGTCTCCCCGATGGTGGTGGCTCATTCACCAGTACTTATTTTCGCATGTCTTGCATAGGTGTCACTATCAGTTCTCCAAAATAATCTTGTTAATTCGTTAGAGATTTTTAGAGCGTGTTCCATACCATGAAATGTCTTGCCTGTAAATATAGTTTCTCTACCTTTAGAGTTGATGGTATCAACGTGGATATAGTGACCTTCACTACCACCCTGCACAGCATAACAGGCTATCCAATGCCATTGGGGGAAGGGGCTTTGAGAATCCTTTGCACCACCTGTACCAAAGTAGTCCATTTCATCATAAAAGC
>CAYYEC010000421.1:0-3934 GCA_964470745.1 uncultured Eubacteriales bacterium
CCATATGGAAATAAACGTTTTAATTTCATGTATCTCGTATGTATTATTCATAATATACCTTTTAAATTTAAATTTTTTTCAATCTTTGATTATTCTCTGTTATTATAATAAGTATTATGTAATATATTTCCTTGTTAAATCTTATACTGATTCATTCAATAATAATCAATTATTGCTATCTATTTATATTATCCAATATTTTAATCTTATAGGACTTATGCAAATTGAATGAAAATAAGATATATAAGCACTTTGAAAATTTCATATGGTTAAAAAAGTTGTTGCAATAGACTTCCCACTATTTACAACTTAACTTTTCACAGTGATATTTGCTATACTTGAGACAGGGGTAATATGAATATTACTAAAATTTCACTTATATCTAATGATTGCAGTAGTAAACATGTAAATAATGTATCCACCCTAGTAGCAACAACCATTTGAGAAAAATTAAATGCTTAATATATTCATTTTTCTAGGTTCAACATATTTTGCACAAGTACTGTTAATATACTATTTTACATATTTATCTTTTTTAACTTAATTTATTTTAACTTAATATTCTATTTTTATAAAATAATTTCTTTATTCATCAACCACCTAACTATTTTTCAGAAAACTATATTTTAGATGATTCTGATGGGTTTGGAAAGAGAACTCTCTTCCCTTTATCTATTTACAAATTCTTAACTTTCACCATTTCTTTTGCCTTAATAAATATACACTAACTTTATTGTCTTTTAATTAATTTTTTATTAAATTTTTACTTTTTTGTAAAACAGTAATTTAATTCTCATCAATATAACCTCTATTTTGCAGACTTTATTTGTGTTTTTATTTTTCTTAAAATTCTACTGCTGCATTTCTAAATATTTGTAAAAAATCATCGCACCTCCCTATCTTCAAATAAAGCCTTTAAATTATAATTGTTTTGCAATTATCTATTTTATTATATCTACAAGCACTTACCTTCGAAGTTGTACAAAAAATGCTTGGAAATACCATATTTACAAGTTTGTTTCTAATGCATAATAATATGTACTTTGCAGTTTTTATACTATTGTCCTTTTATTTTCTACTTAGTATTGAGATTTTCCATCAAACAAATAAAGAACAAAATAATATTATTTCCATATTAATTTTCAACATTTATATTGCATAATTATTTATATTATTTAACATTACTCCTTATCACTTATCATTTCACATATCCAAAATAACAACTTAAAGTAAATCTTTGTAATAAAAAATTAGCATTTTACTTTTATACCTTTTGTGATAAAATAAAAATAACAAAACTAAATAGCATAAAAGCTAATAGTTGCGTACCCATAAATCATTAGTTCCGGCAAGAATTTTTATGATTTATGGGTTTTTTATTGTACTAAATATAAGTTTTTACATTATTCTTTCTTTTTTACATTATTCTTTCTTTTTTACATTATTCTTTCTTTATTTTACTACATATCTAGATATTTGTCAATATATAAATAGATATTTGTCAATATATAAATATTTTGTTTTAGTATACATAATATTTCATTATTTTGGGTCTTTGACAGTTGAATAAAGAAAAAATCCTTGAAAACCTTGATTTAGGGTTATTTTTTTGTCAATTTTGTGTAAGTTGTAAAATAAAGTGACGCAAGATATAAAAAATAATAATTCATGTTAAAACCAATGTATACAGAAGGACTCAACCCATAGGATTCTGAAAAAAGCAGGTATCCCAAAAAGCAATATACATTCTCTTCGCCATACCTATGCTACCAGACTTTTTGAGATAGACGTACCGGTAAATGTTGTTTCAAAGTTATTACGTCATGCAAAAACTTCCATAACAACAGATATTTATATTAGTGTATTACCATCATTAAAAAATAATGCTGTTAAAGCATTAGATTTATTGCATTCTGGAGTTATAGGTAACAAACCAATTACAAACCAACTAGTACGATTTTTAATGATTTTAGGCAGTTTTTATTACCAAACATTGGTAATCATTGAGGTTTTCAAGCTTTAAAAATGACAAACAAAAAAGCCTTGAAACACTGATCTTTCAATGCTTCGAGGACTTCATCTTTGGAGCTCTCAAGCGGGATCGAACCGCTGACCTCATCCTTACCATTTTCATTGTCTGTAAAATTATGTTTATTTTATTTCATATTATTTTATATTAATACATCCTTACAAGCCTTATTTTATTACTCTTTCAGACAATATCTTAAAATTTCAATTTATTATTTGGTTTTATTTTATCCCATTTTATATTACTTAAATTTAAGTACGTTTCTGTCAAATTTCTGTCAAAGCATCGGAATAATTTCCACTAAATTAAATTTCAAGTTGAACTAATTGACCGTGTAAAACCTCGTCCTTTAAAATTTCATAAATATAGGCAGAACTCTCTAAATACAAACCTGTCTCAATATCTTGTAGCTTTTCAAAAGTTTTTGAGTTGTAAAAGACATTCATTGCCTCATCAAATTCAATGTTTTTGTCTTCTACAATAAAAGCCACTATATCTTGAATAATATACTCTATCAACATCTCTTTTTTATTCACAGCTTTTATCACCTACCTTGGTCAAAAATGCTAATGCCCTTTTTGTATGAAATGAATACTGATCTGTCAACTTTTTGTATTTCATTTCTTTTACAAGAGTTTCAACAGAAATAAGTCCTGCTTAAAAAGTCCTAAATAATAGGGCTATATCATCATCTGCAACAGAGCCAATAACAATATCATATTTGTTATCATGATTGCAGTTAATATCAGATATATCTTTAAAAAGTTTATTTCGGTTATTTAAAACAAAAATAGCCCATTCTTTTGAAGGCTTATCAAACATTTTAATTGATATATCGTTACTGTTAAAACAACTTTCATCAAGTTCAAATCTTGTTACATAAGGTTTTTCTCCGTAAATATTGGCTATTCTTCTTGCCATTGTAATTGCTTGTTCTTCAATGGTGGTAAGATAAAATCCTCTTCCAAAATCTTTATATGGTCGGCACTTATCTAAATTAACTACATCTATCGGCATATTAGAACCATGAAAAAGTATCATTGTAGTACCCCACCGTTTTTTGTACAAATTATATCTAAGTCCTCAACTGCATCATCAAATGAAAGTGTATGCTCTGCCTCATATTGTTCTTTTAGAAACGTAATTCCACCAAATTCATATAAATACTGAAATGCTTTTTTAACCGGAAGAGCTTTTTGTCTTGCAAATTCATTTACACAAGCAACAGTCCAATTTATTTTATTTGTTTCAACTTTTGTCATTATGGCTCACCTCTATTAAATAAGCTAGTATTATTATTAGTATACCATAGATCATAATTATCTAGCATTAAAATTTAGTTTAAAAATTAATATCAAATGTTGTAGAATACCTTAAAGACTTAATGAGAAATATTCTGTAAATTTCTGATATTTAATATTTCATTATTAATTTCACTTTCACTATAATTAAATATAGTCTCACCTTTAAAATTTAGCATGTCGATAAAAGCAATTTTAGTAAATCCACATAGTTCTGCAGCTTTCCCCAATGATAACTTACCCTTTTTATATAATTCAATAGCCATTGTTAATATTATTTCTTTTTTTAAATCTCCTTGGGATTGCTTTAAATTAATAAAAATATCTTCTGGTATTTCAAGTTCTATTTTTACTGTATTCATACCTGTAATTACCTTCTAACATAAGGATACAAATTGATAATCAGTCTATCTTATATTATACTATTGATGCAGCACCTATTTTAACAGTAAATGTAGTATTTGATTTTACATCTTCATCAATATCTTTTATTCCTACAGGAATCCAATTTGTTGTCTTTGACTTTCTAGGTTTTTTAGTTTTTCCTTTATCTTTATCAAGCCAGTATCTAAATGTACTTGGCTTATGGTTATTTTCTCTGTAC
>CAYYEC010000422.1:0-3912 GCA_964470745.1 uncultured Eubacteriales bacterium
TCTAAATTTATATAAAAGGGCATTTACATATTTTGATATGGGATACAGTAGTGCCATGGCCTGGGTATTGGTTGGGATAATCTCTTTGTTTACAATACTAATATTTAAATCCCAGAATTCATGGGTATATTATGAATCTAAGGTGTGATAAGATATGATGGATAAGAAAAAAACAATAAGTTCAATTTTGTTTCATATGATAGGAATAATTACAAGTATACTTATGATTTATCCTCTTATATGGTCTTTGGCAAGTTCCTTTAAAAATAACAATGAAATATTTGTAGATACATATAATTTAATTCCTAAGAATTGGGATATAATAAATAACTATTCATCAGGTTGGAATGGAGTTGGAGGTATAACATTTGGAACATTCCTCACAAATTCAATTGTTGTTGCAGTGATTGGAACCATAGGTGGGGTTATTTCATCCCTGCTGGCAGCTTATGCCTTTGCAAGAGTAAAGTTTAAAGGTAAAGGTTTTTGGTTTATGTGTGTAATGATGACACTGATGATTCCAAATCAGGTAATGGTAGTACCCCAATATATTATATTTAAAAAGCTGGATTTAATTAACCGGATTGAGGCATTGATAATGCCATGGTTTTTTGGACACGCATTTTTTATATTTTTAATGATACAGTTTATCAGGAGTCTTCCTATAGAAATTGATGAGGCAGCTAAGATTGATGGATGTAATAAATTGAGCATTTTTTATAAGATAATTTTACCTTTAGTATCTCCTGCAGTTGTAACATCAACAATATTTTCCTTTTATTGGATTTGGCAGGATTTCTTTCAACCATTGATATTTATGAGTAGAACAAAGCTATTTACTGTTTCCCTGGCACTAAATATGTATTTGGATCCAAACTCTTTTAGTAACTATGGCGGTTTATTTGCCATGTCAATAGTTTCCCTCATTCCAGTTGTGGCAGTATTTATTATATTCCAAAAATATCTTGTTGAAGGAGTTGCAACAAGTGGATTAAAAGGATAAGGAATTTTGGAAATACATTAGTAATAATATAATGGATCTTTTTAAAAGATTTTATTGGAGGCTAAAATGAATTTCATAATTGATATAAATACTGAAATTATATGCAAAGATTGGATTCCGGATTCAGTTGAAAATACTGTAAATATATTTCGTAGAGATATGACCATGGTATTTGATATTTCAAAAGGACTTAAAAACTGCAATGGACCTAGTTCTTGTATTGTAATTGGGTACGCATCCGATAGGGATGAAATTTTTTCAGAAAAAGAAAGATTCATCTTAAGATTTGAATGTGAAAATCCTTATGAAATATCTAAAATGTATGTAATTGGAAGCGATGATTTAGGTATAATATTTGGATTATTACACATCAGTAAAGAGTATTTGGGAATAGATCCTTTTTGGTTTTGGACCGATAAACAACCGGTTAAACAGAGTAAAGTTGAAATTCCTGCTATAGAGGAGTACATTTCTCCAATTCCTAGAACACGCTATAGGGGATGGTTTGTAAACGATGAAGTATGTTTGATTGGATGGAAAGATGAATATCCTCCAACAAAGGAGATATGGTTTCCAGTTTTTGAAACATTACTTCGGTGCGGTGGAAATATTGTAATTCCAGGTACGGATTTACCTCGGCATGGGATTCATTTTGAATTAGCAAGCCAGATGGGGCTTTGGATCACTCACCATCATGCTGAACCACTTGGAGCAGAAATGTTTTTGAGAGCTTTTCCTGATAAAACCCCAAGCTATGATCTTTATCCGAATTTGTTTGAAGGGCTTTGGAGAGAATCTGTTATCAAAAATAAGGATAAAAAGGTAGTTTGGGTTTTAGGATTCCGTGGGCAGGGAGATTTACCTTTTTGGTTAAATGACCCAAAGTATAATACGCCGGAGAGCCGTTCAGAAATGATTGAAAGAGTTATCAAAAAACAATATGAGATACTATCAGAGTATGTGGATAACCCTATTTGTTGTACTTATTTGTACGGTGAGATAACAGAACTGTATAGAGGTGGATATTTGAAGCTTCCGGAAGGAATAATTAAGATTTGGTCAGATAACGGGTATGGGAAAATGGTATCCCGGAGGCAGGAAAATCAAAATTCTAGAGTAGATTCATTACCATTAAAGATTGATAATGGTCCACATGGTCTATACTATCATGCCACATTTCATGATCTTCAGGCATCGAGTCATCTTACGATGCTTGCAAATTCACCGGAGTTTGTAAATGATGAGCTTGCAGCTGCATTTGATTCGGGGACGGATGAATTTGTGCTGGTTAATTGTGGAAATATAAGACCCCATGTATATATGCTGGATATTATAAAAAATATCTGGCTAAAGGGAAAAATTGATATTAATAAACATGGAAAAGATTTTGGAGACAGATTTTTTGGTACCGGCTCAAATGAAGTAATGGAATGCTATAGAAGCTATTTTGAGAAAACTATTAAATATGGAGAAAATTATGATGACAGGGCTGGGGATGAATTTTATCATCATCCTGTTAGAGCAATGATAGACCATTGGGTTAAAGGAAAAGATAATGAAAAAGAAGAAACATTAATATGGGCTACAGGAGATATTTCATTTGAAGGACAAGTAAAATATTTTAAAAGTAAATGTGAAAAAAGTCTTAGTGGCTGGAAAGAGTTACGTCAAAAGTGTAAAAAAACATATAATCTACTTAGTGGAGAGGAAGGAATATTTTTCAAAGATAATTTAATGCTCCAGGTTGAGTTGCATTATACAGGGGTAAAGGGTGTAATTTCATTTTGTGAAAGTTATTTGTTATTTTTACAGAGTAATTATCCAGCAGCTTTTATTAAAGTATCTGAAGCTATAGAGGATTTTTCACAAGGTGTAAAGGCTATGGAGGATGCAGAACATGGTAAATGGAAGAATTTCTATAGAGCTGACTGGTTAACAAATGTTAAATGTACCATGTACAGTCTTGATACTCTAAGAAGGTATATAAGAATGTTTGGAGATAGTCCTCATTTTTTCATATGGTATAAAGAACATATTATTCCCGAAAATGAAAGAAAAATTTATTTGGAAAACACTCAGAGAAGAACTTTGTCTGATGATGAACTGTCAAAATTGTTAAAACAACACCTTATAGATAACGAACTATAAAACTAAATTTATATATCAGTTAGACGTTAGATAATATAGATGTCGAACTACCTTTCAAAATTTAATTCTAGAATTCGACATCTATAGTGAATAAAGTTCAAGTATTTATTTAAGGAGAAAAGTATGCTATGAAAAAGGGATTAGTTGAAAATAATGGTTTGAATTCAAATGTTTGTGACAGCAAAGAAAAAAATTTTTTTTTAGGGATTAAAATTAAAAATATGAAATATGTCTTAACTATTGCTTCAATAGATAAGCTTTTACCAATTGAAATAATAGAACATGAACTTGATATAGATACTGAGGAAGTATCGGAATTTGACGATACTGAAGTGATAAGAAAATGGTTTATAGAGTTTATAGATAATATTTTAGAAGATAACAGGAATGAGGTAAAAGGCAGAAATGAAAGGCTTTGTAATGATATCATAGATTATTTAAAGGAAAATTACGCGAAAGATATATCTTTAAATGATATATCAAATGAATTTTATCTTACTCCAAATTATATTAGTACAATTTTCAAAAAAACTACTGGCGTATCATTTAAAAACCAGCTAACTCATATCAGAATAGAAAAAGCCAAAGAATTAATAAAAAACACAACAAGTAAATTTTCGGAAATTCATGAATTGGTTGGCTACAAGAATTATGAACATTTTAGAAAAGTATTTAGGAACGCAACAGGTGTAAATCCTTCTGAGTATTAATTCAATAACTATTACTTCTTTACTACCCATTCTATAAACCGTACATACTGC
>CAYYEC010000423.1:0-3864 GCA_964470745.1 uncultured Eubacteriales bacterium
CCATTGTAGTTGTCAATAATGCGGAACATGCGACCACCTTTGCATTTTCACTTATAGCAGCCTTGACGAAATCCTCGGCAGAAACGTCAATACCTAAGTCTACGACTTTTAGACCTTTTCCTTCCATCATCATTTTAACTATGTTTTTGCCAATATCGTGTAAGTCACCGGCAACTGTTCCAAGTACAACTGTACCTGCATTACCAACCTCGTTGATGGGGAATAGTGGTTTAAGCAGCTCTAAGCCAGAGTTCATGGCTCTAACTGCTATAAGAACATCCGGCACATAAATTTGGTCATCTTTAAACTTATCACTAATAATACTCATTCCAACCTGTAGGCTTTTTTCTAGAATAGTTTTTGCTTCAATTCCTTCATCGAGTGCCTTTTGAACAAGCTCCTTTAATCTCTTAGCCTTGCCCTGCAGAAGATTCTGAGATATTTCGTATAGAATATCCAATTATTTTCCTCCTATTCTTATGGAAAGCTGGTATTGGTTTTAATAATAAAATAAGCAATAAATTAAAAAGTCAAAACAATAAAGTTTACCCTAATGTGATAGAATATTCAAAAGTATAATTATTTATTATAATAACATACTATTACTTTGTATAATGATTACATAGTAAATATTTTGTTTATATAGGCTTTTTTTGTCTTGTTACAGTAGTTTGTATTATTGACTAAGAATCTAATAAAGCATTAATTATATATTATCGATTATATATAATTAATGCTTTATTTACCTGCCCACATATAGTATAATATTATATATAAATATTGAATTAGAACTCTAAAAATGTCATCAAGCATTATAAATGCAATAGATACACTTATTGCTTAAAAAAATTTTCTTGAAGAAAGGAGCGATATGTGTTGCTATCCCTGAGGAAAGTTACTGACAGCTTCGATATGGAAGAAGCAAAGAGAAGCATAATTTCTTATAGCAAGGCGACAGGCATGAGAAGTTTTATTATAGATACTGAAGGAAAGTGTATATTTGAAGCAAATGGATTTGATGAAGAATGTAGATTCTGTAAGCTCATTCGCAATTTCAATGGAAAACATGAAAATTGTCCAAGTGTGCACTTATATGGCAGTAATCAGGCAGCGAGATTTGGAGGAAAATATATATTCTATTGTCCGGTAGGACTTTTGCATTGGATTTCACCGATTATAAAAAACGGTTTCATTCAGGGGGCATTTGTAGGCGGTCCTGTTTTAATGGTAGATCATGAGGAATTACTACTTGAAGACCTTATAAAAAACAGCAGTACAAATTTAGTCGAAATTGGGAAAATGAAAGAGTATTTCAAAATGGTGCCTGTTGTAAAACCTGAAGTAGTCACTAGCCTTTCAGAGCTGCTTTTAATGGCTTCTTTAAGAACATCTAATAACTATGCTGCTGAAGTTTATGAAACAAATATCTTTCATAAAAATCAATCCCGGGCTTTTGGGCTAGGTTATCCAATAAGGAATATTGAAAAAGAGGAAAATGGGAAATTTTTTTACCCTTTTGAAAAGGAAAAGGAGCTGTTGTCAAAAATCACCATGGGCGACGAGGTTGGTTCTCAAAGAATATTAAAAATTATAATAGAACATATTGCCTTTTCTTCAGGCAAAAACTTGAATATTATGAAATCCAGAATACAGGAGCTTATTGCACTGCTATCAAGAGCTGCACTTGAAGGTGGAGCGAATTCAGAAAAAATTTTGGAACAAAATCATAAATATTTTGAAGAAATCCATACCTTTAAAACAGCGGAAAATTTAATTATCTGGTTTTTTGAAATTACTGCACATTTTACTGATTCTGTTTCTGATCTTACCAATATACGTAACAAGGATGTTATTTATAAATCATTAGACTATATCCGCCGTAATTATATGAAAAAAATTACCCTGGAAGAAATTGCAAAGCATGTATACTTAAATCCGTCCTATTTTAGTAAACTTTTTAAAAAAGAAATGAAGTGTACTTATATTTCTTATTTAAATAGAATACGTATTGAAGCGAGTAAAAAACTGCTCAGGGATATTTCGATTCCTCTTATGGATGTTTCATACCTTGTTGGTATTGATGACCAAAGTTACTTTATAAAGGCTTTTAAAAGAAAAACAGGTTTAACACCGGGAAAATACCGCAAATTGTGTATAAAGTGAAACGATATAATAAAGAATCATCCGGGACTTCTGAAAATATTAATAATATTAAATTAAATACTACATATTACCCTAAAATAACATAACACGGTAACAAAAGTTGTTATATAACCTTTTTATGCCTCTATGTGATTAATATTGAATTATTAATTCATTAATTCCAAAATATTTATTACTCTAATCAAAACATCAAAGAGAAAATTAGGGAAAAATAATGATAAACTAAATTTTCCCTTCAAAAACTTTATCAGCATTTTTTTTAATATTCCAATGGCATTACCTCCCATTGTCTCGGGATTTGCGCTTCTTATATTGCTTGGGGACACAAATTTCGGGCATTTTCTTTCCAACATGGGGTTGAAGTTTATTTTTTCGGTTAAAGGGATTATATTGGCCCAGTTTTTTATAAATTTTCCTTATATGATAAGGGTATTAAGATCCACCATTGCGGATATTAATCCCCGGTTGGAATTTGTGGGACGTACATTAGGATGTTCCCAGTGGCAGGCACATGATTTGACCCAGATTATTCCCGGAGTGTTCAAAGGAAGACGGTTTAAAAAAGGGTATATAGTAAAATACGAGGATATTCCGGTACTTCTTTCCATGGGGAAGGAACATTTATATGTCCTGGAACTGGGAGAAGATGACGTGTATGAAGATGATGCAGCCTGGCGCATTGCATTGGCAGCAGCAGGGGAAAACATTGAACTTGTAAAAAAAGGTGAAGGGAAAGTGGAATTAACAGCTGCGTGTAAAGGAGTATTAAAGATTGAATCTGTAAAATTGGCAGACTTGATAGAGCATGATGAAGTCATGTTTGCATCTATATGCCAGAATCAAGTGGTACAAAAGGGACAGGCAGTTGCAGGCACCCGTGTAATACCCCTTTATGTTAAGAAGGATATGGTGGAAGAATCGGAACAGATTAAGAATATTATATCGGTTTTGCCGCTGAAACGTGCCAGAGTGGGACTTGTGACTACGGGTAATGAAATTTATTATGGGCGCATCAAGGATGCATTCGGGGATGTTCTCAGGGATAAATTCAGTACTTTGGGCAGTAAAGTGGTAAAGCAGCTTTTTTCTACTGATGAGGATGAAATGATTGCAGCATGTATAAAAGAGCTGTTGGAAGAAGGAATAGATTTGATTGCAGTGACCGGTGGGATGTCTGTTGACCCGGATGACCGGACTCCTGCAGGAATTAGAAGAGTGGGAGCAGAAATCATAACGTATGGTGCTCCGGTACTGCCTGGTGCGATGTTTCTTTTGGGGTATATCGGAGAAATTCCGATAGTCGGGCTTCCCGGATGTGTCATGTATTACAAGGCTAGTGTTTTTGACCTGATTATACCGCGGATTTTGGCGGGAGAAAAGATTAGCAGGAGGGATATTAAGGCGTTGGCACAAGGCGGTATGTGTCGTGGATGCCAAATTTGTACCTATCCGAATTGTGGATTTGGAAAAGCTTATTAGCTATTATGGAAGGAATATTATTATGTTGGATTGCATAGGACGAAATATTGAATATTTACGGATTTCTATAACAGAACGCTGCAATTTGAAATGTATATACTGCCGTGATGCTTCAGAGTATTGTAAGTCAAAGAATGAAATGACTGTTGATGAAATAGAACGGATTGTCTATCAAATGGTACAGCTTGGCATTACAAAAGTCAGGTTAACCGGAGGTGAGCC
>CAYYEC010000424.1:0-3852 GCA_964470745.1 uncultured Eubacteriales bacterium
ATCTACCTCTATCCAATAATTTTGAATTGGCAAACCAGAGTATATATCTCCATTATATGTATTTTTTGAATTCCTTGCCGAAACAAAATCAGACTTTTTTATCAACCCATGATAAAACCATGGTTCCGTCCAATCAACTACATAGACCGCTCCATCATTCTCTTCGATTCCGCACATTAAGAAGGTATGCCATGCATGTTTACCCATGTGTTCATAAGTATTATATGGCAAGTAAAAAATATCAACCCCAACCGCTATTGGAGAATTCAATTCCTTCATCTTTTTAACATTTAACTCATATATGTCTATTTGATTCACTTCTTCAGGATAATAAAATTTTTTAACTTTGTCTAAATATTCTGGTAGAACACTCCTCTGTTTTGTTGATTCATGGAGTTCAATGTTATATTGTTCCACACTCGTATTGAAATCTATAGTTAAGTTCATTGAAGAATCTATGTATAAATAAGAATGCTGAATATTATTTGCTTCCAAAATCAGCTTTATACAATTTAAATCACAAAAAGACTCAAAACCAGGATAATATTCTTTTGTTGCATGATAAAAATCGTGAATCATAAACACGTCTCCCATCGTAAATTAAATATTCAATTATTAATTATTCAACTTATGGTAAAATTCGCATAACTATAAACTATAAATAAAATTTGTGATTAACGAAGGTTATTATAAAATTACCAAAGCTACTTATTAAAACCATTTATAGACAACAAGTAAAATTCGCTCAGGAAATTAAAAAGTTCTTCGTCTAAAATGCTTATTTCAGATATGAACCGTTGTTTCTGCACCGGTAGAAGTGAAACTCTCCTTATAGCGTTTACAAGCATCTCTGAAACTATTACCGATCTCTTTTTCAGATAGTAATCTTTAAAAATAGCAAATTTATTTTTTACTTGTTTGTCTTTCTTTAACAATTCCGATGTTGTTTCAATAATGCTTAAAAACATTTCTACTGATTCCAGATAATTTCTTTTGAACTGTGCCGCAGCAAGCTTGTATTTCATAACAAGCTGAATCAAATAATCAAATGCATTGACAGTCTGGATTAAATTATTATGCTTATTATTGTATATACTCAAATATTCTTTCAATAAATCATTGCAACATGTTATATAGGCGTTACTATCTTTTTCAATTGAATAGATGCAATCACAAAAATAAGCTTCTCCTTCATTATAGTATGTATTGGTTATGTCACTATAGAAAGAAGAACTGAATTTTTTAAAGTAATCATTGGATTGCTCAAAAATATTTTGTAGCATTCTTTCTTCCAGATTGAATTCGTAAAATGGAGCTTTCCAGCCTACATGACAGTTTTCTCGTATTGTGATAATAGAACGTTCCGAATCATATCCTGTCACGACTATTCCATGGGGGGTATGAACTCTTTTATAGAAATCATTGTTGTAAAATAAGTGAAAGTAATCTACAACAATACATAAGGGATTTTGGTTATCAATTTTACTTTTTATAATTGGCAACAAAAACTTACTATCCTTTATTTCATTATTTTTAATACTTAATCCTAGCTTTCCTAATATTATATCTTGGTTCTGTGGAAAATGTATATCCCCCCAATTAGTAAAAGCACTATATATGAAGCAATACAAAAAATAATTGTAGTAATTGAAATATCCACTCGCATATGCAATGGCTTCATCTAGACAATTGATGCCAAAGTTATTATAGCCATTCTGATACAAGTCAATATCTAAAATATTTGACATAGATTTCTCCTTTTCAAAAGAATAGTATCTTGTTACCGAAGAATACCCTGTAAGATACCCCAATGCTTGTAGCATGGAGAATTAATTTTTGTGGAGTGGTCTAGTCCTGCTAGACACGCTGAAAGTTCGATTTCTTATTTTTTCTCAAAATTGCTATCTTTTTTGACGATTTGCACTTCTCGATGTAAAGCCACCAATGAATATTTTTCTAAATATACAACAATATTACATGTTGATATTATATCTACTCTTGCCTATGTAATTAAAATATTTTACTAAGCAGTTAACCGTTTAAAATATTCCTGTCGGTATTGTCTGGGAAGCTTATAGCCTATGCTTGAATATAGTCTTTTACAATTGTAGAAGCTTTCTATATAATCCATTATTTCAAGCTTTGCCTCATTTATAGTCTTGAACTTTCTCCCCAGAATTATATCCTTTTTGAATGATGCAAAGAATGATTCTCCACAAGCGTTGTCATAACAGTTGCCCTTCCTGCTCATACTTTGGGCTATTTGATTAGCTCTTAATAACTCCTGATAGTCATACGAAGCGTAATCGACTAAAGAAAAGGGATTACTCCCTTTCCCTCGTCTAAGAACCGTACGTGAGAGTTTCCAACTCATACGGCTCAAGCATTTCTTCACCATTCACACTGAGCACGTCCTTTCTGTGTATATTATATCAACCTTTCAGTGTGTTTAGCAAATCTGGTTCACTCCAGTTTAAAATATTTGCGAATAAACTTTGAATTTTTATAGATAGTTTCAACTTGTGGAATAAATGCAATTGATTCTTGACTATTAAGCAGCTTATTTAAGAAATCACAGGCAACGTCTTCTTTGCCTGTTTCTACCTGAAAAACAAACCAGTTGCTCATTTCGAATTCTCTCGAATCAAGATATAGCTTCGCCCTTTCACACATCAATTAGTGCTACAAAGCTTATCTAACCTATGACATCATCATATATTATTGCGCCGAAACAGCAATCAATACCTTTCAGAATTTTTCCCTTTATGATACATAGGCTTTCTATAAAAAACTGGTACTCTACATCCTCTTAAAACTTTATAATACCAGACTTGTACTTAGTAAAAACAATTATTTTTTCTATATTAATAGTAAACCTAATCGTGTACAAGTATATATGATATTAGTATTTATTGTTATAAAAAAATATCGATTATATTTGTAAAATCTTAATATATTTCTATCTCTACAAACTAAATATTGTTTTGCAAAAGTATCATTTCTTCCATTCTATTTACCAGTATACTCTCATTTTTATCTTTTACTTCGCATCCACCTATATCGTTCCAGTATTTCTCTGAACCAATATTAAATAGCCATACAATGATGCCTTTATCTCTTTTTATTGTAAAATAATCAATCATTTTAATATTAACCTCATTTCATTGGCTACTTCACCTGTTTATTAGGCTCACTAAACTTGCATATTCTCTTAATGTCATATAATATTTAAAAATTTCAATCACACTCATATTTCTTTTTTTAGTAATACTCTTCAGTTGAAAAATAATCTTTAGATTCATGAGAGTTTTTCTCCTACTGCAGAATATTTCAATGCTGCATGTAATTTCTCAGAAGTTTTGAACTCTCTATCCAAAGACCATCAAAAATTCATTTTTCTCCAAAAGTCTTAAATTAACTCTTTACAAGAGATATTGCAAAAATGTAACGATGATTCATTCCGATTTCAAGGGACCCCCCCCTACTCTTCTTGCAAATCTGCTTTTCCAAACAATATGTCTATTGTCAAAAGAAACATTCTCCCAAGATGGAATTTTAATTTCTATTTTTTCAGTGGAACCATTTTCAAATTCGATGCATAATACATCTGTTGAATCGCCATCAGTACTACAAGCCAGAATAAAAATAGCTTCAACATTTGATAATGTATCTATAGGAATCAATTGACCAGCACAACATATGTTATTATTAGTTTCTTCATCAATTGTTGGAAACCTATTTGTGTTATTTGACTTGTGAATTTCTTCAATTTCATTTATCGCAATGGAAGCATAACTATATTTTTCGTAATAAACCTTTTGCATTTTCCATTCAAATATTGCAAAATAATAT
>CAYYEC010000425.1:0-2603 GCA_964470745.1 uncultured Eubacteriales bacterium
ACGATGGAACTGTCCCCTTGATTCCGAAACGGGAATTTGGCACTTATTTCGCAATATTTACATATTACGAATTTAAGATGTTATCTAATATCTTTCACTTAATATGGATATTTAAATCACCATCATATGCATCAACTACTACAGTAGTATTTTCCAATAATTCACCTTTTATTATCATCTTTCCAAGCTCTGTCTCAATAAATTTTTGCAAATATCTCTTAACCGGTCTTGCGCCATAAGTAGTAGAATAGGCTTCATTTGCAATAAATTGCTTTGCCGCCTCTGAGACCTTCAGAATAATTTTTCTTTCATTAAGTCTCTTTCTTATTCCATTTAGAGCCAAATCAATAATTCTAATAATTTCACCTTTATTTAGAGGCTTAAAGATTACCATATCATCTATACGGTTTAGAAATTCGGGCTTAAAATTCCTATTCAATTCATGTAACACTTCTTGCCTTGTGCTTTCATTTAATTCACCATGTTTTTCAATTGAATTTAATAAATATTTGCTGCCGATATTTGACGTCATAATTATTACTGTATTTTTAAAATTAACTGTTCTACCTTGACTATCTGTAAGCCTACCATCATCCAACATTTGAAGTAAAACATTGAAAACATCGTTGTGTGCCTTTTCAATTTCATCAAATAAGATTACGCAATATGGCTTTCTTCTTACAGCTTCAGTTAGTTGACCACCTTCTTCATATCCAACATATCCTGGAGGAGCACCTATTAGTCGGGCAACTGAATGTTTTTCCATATATTCACTCATATCTATTCTTACAATGTTCTCTTCACTGTCAAACAAAGCTTCTGACAATGCTTTCGCTAGCTCAGTCTTTCCAACTCCAGTAGGACCTAAGAAAATGAATGATCCTATTGGCTTTGTTAAATCCTTTAAGCCTGCCCTGGCTCTAATAACTGCGTCTGAAACTGTAGAAACGGCTTCATCCTGACCTATTACTCTTTCATGAAGAATTCTTTCTAAGTTAATAAGTTTTTCCTTCTCATTTTCTATCAGTCTGGTAACAGGGATGCCAGTCCACTTTGCAACAATTTCCGCAATTTCTTCCTCAGTTACTTCTTCTTTTAATAATTGATTTTCCGGTTTACTTAGTGACTTATTATTTTCTTCTCTTAGTTTACTTTCAAGGTTTGGAAGTTTACCATGCTTTAATATGGCTAGTTTGTTCAAATCATAATTTCTTTCTGCTTCTTCGATCTCTCTTTTTGTATCTTCTATTTGCTGCTTTAATTCTTTTTCCTTTTTAATATTTTCTTTTTCCATTTCCCACTGAGCTTTCATTCTGTTTGCCTTTTCCTGTAAACCGGCAATATCCTTTTCTAAAAGTGTAAGTCTTTCTTTCGATTCTCTATCCTTTTCTTTTTTTAGAGTTTGCTGCTCTATTTCCAGCTGCATTATTTTCCTGCTTACCTCATCCAGCTCTGTTGGCATACTGTCAATTTCACTTCTTATCATTGCGGCTGCTTCATCCATGAGATCAATAGCTTTGTCCGGTAAAAATCTATCACTGATATACCTGTTAGATAGAACTGAGCATGCAATTATAGCATTATCAGTAATCCTTACCCCATGATGTATTTCAAATCGTTCCTTTAATCCTCTTAAAATTGATATAGTATCTTCAACTGTAGGCTGATCAACTAATACAGTTTGAAATCTTCTTTCTAATGCAGCATCTTTTTCTATATACTTTGTATACTCGTTAAGTGTTGTTGCACCAATACAATGAAGTTCCCCCCTTGCAAGCATAGGCTTTAATATATTACCTGCATCCATAGCTCCTTCTGCTTTACCTGCTCCTACAATATTGTGCAGTTCATCAATGAAAAGTATAATTTTACCGTCAGAGTTTTCTACTTCTTTTAGTACTGCTTTTAATCTCTCTTCAAATTCCCCTCTAAACTTTGCACCTGCAATTAATGCTCCCATATCTAGAGCAAAAATTGTTTTATTTTTTAATCCTTCCGGTATGTCACCCTTTAAAATTCTTTGAGCCAGACCTTCAACAACAGCAGTTTTCCCTACTCCAGGCTCCCCAATCAGTACTGGATTATTTTTTGTTCTCCTTGACAAAATTCTTATTACCCTTCTAATTTCACTTTCTCTCCCAATAACCGGGTCTATTTTCCCGGTTTTGGCTAATTCAACCAAGTCTCGTCCAAACCTAGTCAAAGCCTCATATGTATTTTCAGGATTTTTATTTGTTATCCTTTGATTGCTCCTTACTTTTCCAAGAACCTGTAAGAATCTCTCAACATTAATATTATGTCTTTTAAAAATAGTTTCCGAAGGAGTTCCTCTCTCTTTCAACAGTGCTAAAAAAATATGTTCAACACCAGCAAAGTCATCCTTAAATTTTTTAATTTCATCTTGAGCATGTAGAAATATTTCATTAAACCTTCTGCTTGCATAAACATTAGATGCTCCCCCATAAACCTTAGGAAGTTTATTAAGCTCCTTTTCCAAATCACTTTTAATCAATTCCAAATTTTGGCCCATGAAGTTTATTAGCTTTGGTATAAGCCCATCCTCCTGATTTAAAAGTGCTAAATGTATATGTTCTCCATCTACT
>CAYYEC010000425.1:2613-3843 GCA_964470745.1 uncultured Eubacteriales bacterium
AATGTAACTATTTCCTGTGCCTTTTCTGTAAATTTATCAAAATTCATATTTATCACATCCTTTTAATATTGATAATAGGTAATTGGATTTTTCTCTGTAGATTGAATATTACCTATTGCCTCTCACATTTTTTAACTTTTCATATAATGATCTCTGTTCAGAGCTTAAAGTTCCGGGGTTATTTATTTTTATATTAATATATAAATCTCCCCTTTTATTACCACCACTCCAATATCCTTTATTAGCTACTCTAATTTTATTATCAGTCTGAATTCCTTCCGGTATTTTTACTAAAATTCTACCGTCGATTGTCTCAACAGGTATTTCAGTTCCAAGAGCAGCTTCCCACGGCATAACCTTTAAATCCATCTTTAAATTAATTCCATCGATCTTAAAATTTCTGCTATCTTTAAAATTAATTACCAGATATAAGTCACCATTCGGACCACCATTTGTACCTTGATTTCCCTGACCGGATATCTTGATTTTCTCTCCATTTCTTATGCCCTTTGGTATTTTAAAAGAAATTGTTTTAGAGTTATTTCCGCTTCTTATATTTATTTTTTTTTCAATCCCAGTAAACCCCTCTTCTGGTATTACGTCAATTGTTGTCTCAACATCTTCACCCTTAGATGAAAAAGATCTTTTAAAACCACGAGTTTTACTGCCTCCCAAAATATCATTTATATTAAAACCATTACCTCCAAAAAACATATTAAAAAAATCACTGAAGTCTGAATTACCTGTTGTATCATACTGGTATTTTACATTTTGCCTAAATCCATATTGAGAAGGATCAAAATCACTTCCGTTTTGAAAATTAAATCCATTTCCAAACTGATCATATTTCTTCTTTTTCTCAGGATCTCCTAAGACTTCATATGCTTCATTTATTTCCTTAAACTTCTCTTCTGCAGATTTATTTCCGGGATTTGCATCAGGATGAAATTTTTTTGCTAATTTTCTGTATGCCTTTTTTATCTGCTCTTGAGAAGTACTTTTATCTACGCCTAATACATGGTAATAATCCTTATATTTCATTTTAGATACCTCCTCATAAAGATTTAATATAGACATATATAGTTCTATTAATCCTTAATATCATGTCTTAATTTTACACATTTAATTACTTTATGCTATAAATTATGTAATTTAAATAATAAATAAAGTCATAATATAGATGTCGAACTTTAGAATTAAATTTTAAAATGTAGTTCGACATCTATATTA
>CAYYEC010000426.1:0-2378 GCA_964470745.1 uncultured Eubacteriales bacterium
TGTTTATATGTTGCTTATTTCTTCCATGCAATATCTTTAATGCAACATATATAATTTAAATTTCATTCCAGTTTTTTCTCAATATCAAATTCTTTCTCTTGAATTTCGCCTTTTTCATCTTCAATAAGAATTGTTATCTTTTTTTCAATTTCGTCTAACCTATTACTACAATATTTTGATAATTCAACACCTTTTTGAAAAAATTCTATTGATTCGTCAAGAGATAATTCCCCTTTTTCAAGATTGTTTACAATTTTTTCTAATTGTAATAATGCTTCTTCAAAACTTTTCCCTTTCATATTTTTTGATTACCCCTTTTAATATTATTTACAGTACAATTGAGTTTTCCATCCCTTAGATTTATTTCAACCTCGTCACCAGTTGTAACATCATTTATTGACATTACTAACTTATTATTTCCCCTAATTTTAGTCATACTATAGCCTCTTGCTAAAACTGTAAGTGGACTTAATGCTTCAAGTTTCCCAACTGCTATTGAAAATCTATTTCTCAAATTATCTTTGTTTTTTATTAAAGCACGATATAGGTTTTTATTTAATAGATCTAATCTCATTCTTTCTTGATAAATTTTATCATAAGGCTGCTTGAAAACAAAACTATTTTTTACTTTATCAAGTTTTAATCTTTTATAATCGACATATTTTATTAACGAATTTTTTAGTCGCAGATTCAAATTATTTATAGTATTTTCTATCACTGCCCTTTCGGGTACTACAATCTCAGCAGCAGCAGATGGGGTTGGAGCCCTCATATCGGCAACAAAATCTGAAATTGTATAATCTGTTTCATGCCCAATAGCTGAAATAATAGGAATCTCTGACTTAAAAATACTTCTTGCAACTATTTCTTCATTAAAAGCCCAGAGTTCCTCTAAAGAACCTCCTCCACGGGCAATTATAATTACATCCACATTTTTTAATTCATTAAGTTTATTTATAGCTCGTGACACTTGTAAAGCAGCTTGCTCACCTTGTACAGCAACAGGAAATACTTTAATCTCAACACTTTTATATCGCCTATTAACAACATTAATGATATCACGAATTACAGAACCTGTTGATGAAGTAACTACTCCAACTTTTTTAGGCAGAATTGGTAGTTTCTTTTTATATATCTTATCAAACAAACCTTCACTTTGAAGTTTTTCCTTTAGTTGTTCAAAAGCCAAATGAAGGTCTCCAACACCATCAGGCTGCATAGTTTCAATATATAACTGGTACTGTCCATCTCTTTCATACACTGAAACATATCCATTAACAATTACTTTCATACCATTTTCTATTTTAAATTTTAAACAACTATTTTGAGATTTAAACATTATACACTTTATAAGCCCAAATTGATCTTTAAGTGTAAAATACATATGCCCTGAATAGTGGTGCTTGAAATTGGATATTTCACCTTTAACCCATAGATTTGAAAGAATCAAATCTTTTGAAATAAGCTGTTTTATATATCTATTTATCTCTGTAACAGATAATATATATTTTATGAATTACACCCCCAAAAAAGCAATTAAAAGATAAGAAAGAAGAGAGAAAAGTGAAAAGCTAAAAAACATTTTTATACATCTTCTTCACTCTTCTCTCTTCACTTTTCACTGCTTTTTGAATAATTATTATCACTGGTAAACTTTCCCAGTAAACCATTAACAAAAGCTCCAGACTCTTGACCACTATAATTTTTAGCCAGTTCAACGGCTTCATTGATTGATACATTATATGGTATATCTTCTCTAAAACATATTTCATATATACTTAACCGCAAAATAGATAAATCAACTTTTGATATTCTGCTTATTTTCCAACCTTTTGAATATTTCTCAATAATCTCATCTAAATAATTAATGTGATCCTTAACACCATCAATAATTTCAATAATATACTGCTTGTCCTTTTGGGTAAATTCATTTTCATTCAAAACATAATCAATCTGATCCTGTCTATCGTCCTTTTGTATCTCCAATTGGTACAAGAGCTTCATGGCAATCTCTCTAGATGCCCTTCTTCCCATTAAAATTCCTCCCACAAATCAATTGACAATTAGTAATTGGCAATTGACAATTAATGATTGAACTATGTTATATTCTTCTATAACTTATAAGTCTTAATTATCTATAGCTTCCTGGTGGTAATATTTTATCCAGTAAATTCTTTAAATAATCTTTATCTTCCGACAATCTTTTTCCAATATAATAACCTATTCCTGCACATATTGCAATAAATAAAGTTTTAAGCAAACCAATAACAAGTATAGCAATTGAAATAAATAAACCCGTTGCTGTACCTATTACTTCCCATTTATGCTCATTGTAGAACTTTCGGATTCCTTCAATATTCATATAACTACCTCCGAAT
>CAYYEC010000426.1:2388-3831 GCA_964470745.1 uncultured Eubacteriales bacterium
ATTCTGATATAATTAATTTCTTACTCAACTCTCGATTTCAGTCCATGATAAACATTATCTACAATCACTTTCACTGTTTGAACGTTCACTCCTGAAATTTCCTCAACAGATTTTTTTACACGCTTTTGTATTTCTTCAGAAACATTTGGAATATTAACTTCAGATAGAGTAACTACTTTAATAATAATAAGTACACCATTTGCTAATTTTTTCACTTCTCCCTTTGAGTCCCTGACACCAGTTATCTTTCTACATGTTGAAATTGCAATATTTCCGATGGTGTCCAATGATATATTTATATCACCAATATCAGTCATTCTAGTAACAGCTTGTTTGCTTTTATAACTCTTAAAACCAGAAAAAAGGAAAGTAAAACTTATTATAAAAAAGATAAATGCTATGAAAAAAGTGGGAACAACATAAGTAGATAAAGCTTTTGTACTTATAAAATCAGATATCCTGTCAAATATCTCCGGTTTCAAAGTTAACAAAATTGTTAATAAAGAAATAAACATTAAACAAACACCATATAAAGCTAATAACATCCTGTAAAAAATATTATTCATACAATCCCACCTTATTTAAATAATAAGCACTATAATAAAATATTATATTATATTAATTCAAAAAAATAAACCCTCTCGGGTTAAGGAAATTTTAATATATAAATTTTTATTTTACTTAACTCTTAAACTCTCTTCAGATAATTCTTTTTCTTTTTTCTGTTCTTTATCCATATTTACACCTTGTACATGAATATTTACTTCAATTACCTGCAAGCCGGTCATCGTTTCAACTGCATTTTTAACCTTTTCTTGTATTTCCCATGATACATCAGGTATTCTGCAGCCATATTCAACTATAAGGTATAAATCAATTGCCGCTTCTTTGTCACCAACTTCAACCTTTACACCTTTAGATAAATTCTTTCTTCCAAGCATTTCAGCAATTCCTCCGGCAAGTCCTCCACTCATACCGGCCACACCGGATACTTCCGTTGCTGCAATTCCTGCAATTATGGCAACAACTTCGTCTGATATTTTAATCGAACCTACTTCGTCTGAAACCTTCAGATTCATCTCTTCCACTACAACTCACTCCCTGCCGGATCAAATAATTAAGGTCAATTATACCATTAATAATAAATAAATACAAGCACATGATTTACTCTATACAATTGCTTCAATTGTATGTTTTAATAGAATTTTAATAATAGCTGTAATTGGAACTGCAAATAGCATTCCAATTATACCAAAAAATTCTCCTCCTATTAGTACAGCCATTATTGTTGTAACCGGATGAAGTCCTAATCTTCCCTCAATAATTTTCGGAGAAATTAATGTATTATCAATTTGTTGAACTATTATAAACATTACAGCAGTCCAAAATGCCCTCAGCGGTGAGTCAATTAACGCTATAGCTATAGCAGGTATTGCTCCCAGT
>CAYYEC010000427.1:0-3829 GCA_964470745.1 uncultured Eubacteriales bacterium
GTTTCGTTGGATCAGCACTGCTCTGATTACTGGACGAAACAGTTGGTGAAGCAGCATAAGATTCGAGCATTGCATTAAAATAGGTATTCCAGGGTTCTTTTTGCGCCCTCACCTCTGTCCTCATGTTTTCAAGAATGTCCTTGGTAAGTCCCACACTAGGATGTTTAAATCCGCTTGCATCAATGGCCTCATTAATCGTTGGCAGATAATCCGTCATAATTGATGCTGCTGTTATGTCTGCTGCACTGGCAGAAACCGGTGTTAAAGCAAAAAATATCTGTACCAGCATCATAACTGAAACTACAAGTGATATAAGTTTTTTTTCTGATTTCTTCATAAAATACTTTCTCCCTTTCTTTTTATATTTTATTCCAGGTTAGTAAAGCTGGATAGAAAGCCCATTACAATTTTATATATTTTTATACCCTCCTTTATACATATATTGGCTTCTCTCCACTAAATTTGGAATATCGCTATATAGCAAGAAATGCAGATAGCATTTTTACTGTCAATCTGCATCCCCTATAGCTGCTTAAAGATAAATTATTTATTATTACTTACTTGGAACCGTCCCCACTTGCCTCTAATGTCTTTATTTCTTTGTGAATTTTGACTTGTATCTGGATGTAGAAGGGCTTCCTAAATCAGTATTTAGATAAATACAGCTATTGGGACAGTATTCTATACAATTTTTACAAATTACACAATTAAACGCATCTATTTTCCAAGATTTTCTATCGGTAAATAATGCTCCAGCTGGGCAGACTTTCACACACTCACCACATAATGTGCATTTTTCTATCTCAACTAACACCGAATTACCTCTTGGTTCAATATTTTCTTCAATTTCTCTGTCAAAATCTGATGCAGACTTTGAAAATAAATTTTTAAATACACTTCCAATAAATTCAAACATAAATTCCTCCATTACTATTCTTCTCAAAATATTTGTTTTTTAAGCAGACTTGTTTCTTTAAATCCTTATATTATAAGGCTTTAAAGTACTCTGAGAGAAGAATAGCTCCGCTGTCCACCGCAGCACATTCTTTGTGTGCCTGTAGCTATTCACTGCGATATATTATCTTTCCATTCCGCTTAAGCTTAAATCAAGAGATAAAATAATTGTTGGTACATCAGCTAACATGTTCCGAGATAAAATTTTATATAAAGCGTTAACATTATATGTAGACGAATTTCTAATACTCACTCTCTTTAACCTGCCTTTTTCGCCAACATCAACATAATACAACAAATCCCCACCAGCTTCTTCTACCCTTGAAATACATTCACCATTTATTTCATATTCACCATTCAACTTATAATCTCCATAAGAAATTATATCAATGCTTTGTTCTATTAAATCAGCTGATTGATATATTTCCTCAAGTCTCAGAATAGCTCTGGCATAACAATCCCCTTCTGATTTTACTATGGGTTCAAAATCAAGCTGGTCATATGCTGCATAGCCAGTTATTCTTAAATCATGCTTAATTCCACTTGCTCTTGCAACAGGCCCAACTACTCCTAGTTCCACAGCTTCTTCCTTCGAGAGGACACCTACGCCTTTGAGTCTTGACCTAATAAGATAATCCTTCATAAATGTTAAATAAATAGCATCTAACTCTTCTTTCATTTCACCAATGACAACATTCATTTCAAAAAGCATTTCTTTATCTATATCAAGCTTTGTACCACCTAAGACATTTATAGATGAAATAACTCTCCCACCAGTTGTTTTCTCAATAATATTCATTATATGCTCTCTTATTTTTAATATCTGCATATATAAACTTTCAAATCCAATTGAATATGAAACAAAAGCTAAATTGTACATATGACTTTGAATTCTATTCAATTCACTCCATATAACCCTCAAAAATTTGGCTCTTGAAGGAATTTCAATGTTTTGCAGTTTTTCCAGAGCTTGACAAAAAGCCAAAGAATGCATAGTACTTGATTTGCCACATAATCTTTCTACCATAGGCAATGCTAAAGTAAAATTTTTATTAATAATGAATTTCTCAATACCCTTTTTAAGATACTCAGTAGTAATTTCAAAATCCACAATTCTTTCATCGTTCATATAAAGTTTTAAATACATAGGCTCAATAAGTAATGGATGCTGCGGGCCAAAGGGTATTGTAGAAATTGAAGTACTATTCTTGATATTTACATTAGTATGTCTAAAAATCGGCTTACTATTTAAAACCTTTATCCCAAATTGATCATACATTTCCTGTTCCATCAAAATTGCACATGGGAATATCTTCGATATAGATTCTATGCTTTCTCCTTGTTTGACACTCAAACTATAAGAAAATATGTCTGATTTGCTTTCAAAGAGATATAAAATTTTATACTTGCCTGTAGAATACGGAGTACAAATAATATTTAAAAGTCTATGATCTTTTTCTTTTAGATTATATGCATTAAAAAGTAATTGCTCTATAGTTATTTCAATCATTTGCCGTATCATTTTTTTCCTCCACTCTTTCAGATAATTTCTCAATGGCAAGTTCAATTCCTTCAATAATTGTTTTAGGCTTTGGACTACAACCTGGTATATATACGTCTACAGGGATTATATTTTCAACTCCCCCTAAAATATCCTTACAATTTTTAAATACTCCACCCGAACATGCACATGAACCAACTGCAACAACAGCTTTAGGATAAGGAATCTCATCATATATGTTTTTCAGAATGTTTTTATTCTTTAAATTGGCACATCCAGTAACAAGTAATATATCTGCATGTTTAGGATTTCCAACACTCACTATTCCTAAATTTTCGCAATCAAAAACCGGAGAAAAACAAACTTGAGTTTCCAAAGAACACCCATTACACCCACTACTATTATATTGCAATATAAATGCCGATTTTTTTATAAACCTTTGAAATAATCCCATGAATTACACCATCCATTATTTTATTGATATCCAAATAATATTTGTAATTTCAGCTCCTATAGCTACTCCCCACATTAACTTCAACATATGCTTTGTAGTAAGTCTGGGAGTTATATTATCAATAATTATCACTACTATATAACTTACTAATGCTACAGCAAGGCCTATCCATAATGGACTTGCATAAAATAGTACCAGTATACTTAAAATTATAATTACTTTATACAATTCAATCAGCTTAACAAGCGCCAATTTAAAGCCTGCAAATTCAGTATACAGACCTCCATTTATTTCTTGATGTATAGACGGACTCGCTGAAAAATCAAAAGGTGATTTTCTCATTTTAACAAGCAATACCGGTATTAAGGCAAGAAACATTAATGGCAGAAAATAAATAAGAGGTAATCTCGAATTAATAATTTCTTCAATCATCAATGATTTATTTGTAATAAACACTCCTGTGCAAAGCAATAATAACACAGGTAAATATGCTGAAATTTGAAGTAGTTCTCTTTGTGCCCCTATTTTGCTATATGGCGAATTTATTCTCATGGATTCAATTACAATAAGTAAATCTGACAAGGTAAAAATAATTATTAAAAAAAATAAGTTTTCTCTGAGCACCAGAACAATTAAAGCCATAATAGCAGCAAATAAGCTTATAATAACCAATACAGATTGATAGCAGTTCTCTGCTTTCTTACGTTTTCCTAAAAGCTTTAAAATATCATACAATGGCTGTAATATATTTCCACTGAATTTATTTTGAAATCTTCCTGTTATTACTCTATCCAGTCCCATCAATAAAACACCTATTAATGGGGCTGCAACTATTGCAATTATAGATGTAATTAAATTATAAAACATTTTATCCCCCCTAGTGGTTTGTAACACTTCATTTTTATAATCCTATTTTAAGT
>CAYYEC010000428.1:0-3821 GCA_964470745.1 uncultured Eubacteriales bacterium
GCTCTATACTCTCTTCCAATTTTTTTACTCTTATAAAATCCTTCACATATCCCTCTAAAGGCCCATACCCTACAATGACAAACCTTATGGCTTCCCTTTTCTTTAGGATTTCTCTAGCCATATGGAGGTATTCTTTTATACCCTTCTCTTCAACCAAACGGCCGATGAAGCCAACGGTTTTAATTGAGAATTGAGAATTGAGAATTGAGAATTGTTTTAAAATCCTTTCAGGATTTTCAATGAAAGGGTCCTCTTTTCCTTCATCTATTCTCAATTGCCTTTTCTTTTCATTCACAATTCTCAATTCACAATTCTCAATTCTCTTATATCTTCCTATATCAATCCCAATCCCGCAAATCTCCTTCACAAGCCCTGTCCTGACCAATCTCTTCTTCTTCGCCAGCAGGTAGTCCTCATGATTAATGCATATAATGGCTGTAGTAAAGAATCCTACAAGCTTTTCGAGAAAATAAAATGTATAATATTTTAGTGTATTCATATTTTCTGTAAAGGGTAATCCATGGGCCGTATATACTATCACGGGTATCTTTGAAAAATATGCTGCCATCCTACAAACAAAGCTTGCAATGGGAGTATGAGCTACAACCATGTCATACTTTTTTTCCTTAAACAGCTTCCTGAATTCATTAAATGCCTTAATCACTTTAACAGGATTTAATGACCTTTGTATATCAATAATATTTAACTTAATACCCTTCTCTTCCAGTTCCCTTAGTAAATCTTTATCTTTATTATTACAAGCAGCCTCTACATCAAATCCCCTATTTTCAAGTTCCTTTATAAGCTCGGTTAAAAAAGCCCAAATGGTTATTGGTTCGGCGGTTACTTGGAGGATCTTGGCTTTATGTGGCTGGTTCATAGCTTTGCTCCTAAGTTGTTGTTTAATTGAGAATTGAGAATTGAGAATTGAGAATTAAAAAACTTTATTCGCATTTGGCTCTCTCCTTTGTAGTTATAATTATTGATCTTAATATTTTGTAGATTTCATTATTTTTATTTAATATTTCCTGACCAGAATTACTCTCTATATAGTTAGTAGCAATAAGGAGTTCTAACCAGTATTTTGTTTCAGAAGTTTCCTTAAGAGCAATACTTAATTTCGAAATAAAATCCCTCTTACTTTGAGCTTCAACAGCTTCTCTAATATTCGCTCCTATACTTGTACCAGATCTTAAAACCTGTTTAGACAAAACATACTCTTTTTTAGTATCTTTCAAATCTTTATATAACTCTACAATTCTTATAGCAAACTCAAAAGACTTCTCACAAATAACATTATCCTTACCCACTACTCACTCCATCGCCTTCCCCAACTAATTCTCCATTCTCAATTCACAATTCTCAATTACCTCTGCTCATCTCATCACTTTCCCCATAAACTTCCTCCGACTTAAGCACAACAAAAACGGTCTTTAATAAAATCTTAAAATCCAGCAGCAAACTGTAATTATTTACATACCATACATCGTAGTCAATTCTCTTACTCCAGGGAATTGTATTTCTTCCGTGTATTTGTGCCCATCCGGTCACTCCCGGTTTCATTTTGAGTCTTTGCATTTGATATTCAGTGTACTTATCTACTTGATATTTTAAAGTAGGTCTTGGACCTATAAATGACATTTCACCCTTTAGTATATTAATTATTTGCGGCAGCTCGTCCAAACTTAGCTTTCTAAGAATTTTTCCCATCCTCGTAATCCTTGGATCATCTTTACCATCTATAATAATTCCTGACCCCATTTTCTCCGCATTCATAACCATAGTACGAAATTTATATATCTTAAACTCTCTGCAATTTAGCCCTACCCTATTTTGAGTATAAAAACCGGTTCCTTTAGAATCCAGTTTTACTAAAAGATAAATAACCAATAATACAGGCAAAATAACAATCAAAGCGACCAAAGCCACAATCCTGTCAATTAAATTTTTTATTACTATTTGAATTCCCACTACTACTCCATCGCCCTTCCCCAACTAATTCACAATTCTCAATTCTCAATTCCTTTATAAAACTTTCCCATCAGCAACATCATATTAACAACAACTGCAATTGAAGTCGCCAGCGCCAGCCCTCTTATTCCCATAAAATGAACTAATATAAAATTTAATACTATATTTATTATTACAGAAATAATACCAAATATCATTGGAATTTTATTATCCATTTTAGAATAAAATGCTTTTGAAATTATATCAATTATTGCTATTGGTATTAGGCTAAAACTATAGAAAAATAGTACCTGTGATGTTTCTAATGCGTTTTCAGGTGAAAAGCTTCCCCTTTGGAACAAAAAAGACACTATTTGTAATTTAAATATCCATACAAATATAGTTAACGGTATAGTTACTAATAGCAAGGCATCAATACTTTTTTTAACAGTATATCTATGTTCTTTATCTGAATGTGCTTGTCTTGCAATTCTCGGATATATAATTGTTGTTAATGTTGTGATAAACAATCCTACTAAAGATATATTTATTATGTTTGCATAGTTCAAAATCGATATATTTCCATACCCTGTGCTTGAAGCCAGCCCTCTGTCAATCATTACATTTATCTGTTTTGCGGAGCTCCCTATAAATATAGGTATAAGTGAACTAAAGAACATTTTTACTTCTGGAATAGATTTTCTTCTTTGATTTACATATTTAAAACCGGTTCCTTTTAAGAAAGGTAATTGAACCAACAGCTGTGATGCCGTACCAACAGCTGTCACTACTGTTAATCCTAGTATTCCATATCTATTTGCAAACCAAATTAAAAAGCTAATTACCAAAATATGATTTGGTATTCCCATAAAAGCTTGTGGAAAAAATCTTTCATTTGATTGTAATATTGCTCCAATAATTATTGACAATCCTGTTAGAATAACTACTGGAATTGTTATTTTTGTTAGATTTATTGAAAGTACCATTATGTTTTCTGAAAACCCAGGTGCAAAAAGTCTTACTATTATTTCCGTGAATATCTCACCTATTAAAACTATCAATACAGAAATTACAAATATTATATTTAATATTTTAGAAGAAAATATATTACTCTTTAATATATTTTCTCTTTTTAGTCTTGTATAAATAGGTAAAAATGCATTATTAATAACTTCTGCTGCTATTAAGGAAAAAGAAGTAAAAATTGTTACAGCTATAATATATGCATCAGTTAGAGCTGTAGCTCCAAAATTTGCTGCAATCTGAGACTCACGTATAAAACCTATTAATTTACTAATTAATGTTATACATATAATAATGGATGCTGTTCTTCCTAATCTAACATCAATATTTTTGATTCTAGCTGTCAGGATTTTAACTGACTTATTCATACTTCAGTCTCCGTTCATCTTCCCATGAAAAATACTCAGCACTAAAAAAGGTGTGGTTTACAATAATTATAAACCACACCTTTTTTACTTAGTTTTATCAATTTATTTTTATAATTTATCTTTAACATTTTTAGCATTTTCAATAAGCTCTAATGTCTTTTCATTGAAATCAAACGGATTTAAATTTCTTTTATTAACCTCATCAGCTTCATCAATAATGCCTAAAATTCTGTCAACCATTTTCAAAGCATTATCATTATTATTCTTACTTAAATAATAGTTCATTACCTGAGTATAAGCCTCTGCTCTCTGCTGCCACTCTTCCGGCCTTAACGGTCTTAATTTTTGACCCTTTTCAATAAACTCAAGTCCCTCATCAAAATTGCCTGTAAAAATATAAAATGAACCTATATCTGTATTTAAGAAAGATGAATATTTACTTTGCACTTCAGCTTTTTTTACATATCCACTGGCTATTCT
>CAYYEC010000429.1:0-3813 GCA_964470745.1 uncultured Eubacteriales bacterium
TACTTTATCACCAGGACTAGGAGATAAACCTTTTTTCCTAAATAGACCTCTAGCTTTACACTCAAATATTTCTCCTTCTATATTTACATAATAGAATCCGCCAATTCCTTTCATAATAATGCCTTCTGGCAAATTACCTACCTCCTAGATATATAAGTTGTAAATTTGCGGTATAATATATTGTCTAATCTTACTTCAACCTCTGTACTTCCATTTTCAGGCACAGGTATAAGTAAGTCTAATGGAAAATCTGACTTCATTTTAACATCGTCAATAAAAATTTTAGTTCTTCCAGTATCTGATGGCGTAATAAAAACATGTACTCTTATTTGATCATCATATTTATTTGGATTATTTAATTTAATAGATTCATGAGAATAATTACTAATACTAGGTTCTTTGTTAATATCTATTTCATCAATAACTGTTTCAGTGACTACATTAAAATATATATCTACAGGCGTTCCTTCATCAACTTCAGTAAAAGCTGCCGGTTCTTGTTTTACAATTGTTCCAGTGTATCCAGAAACATCCTCAGGATATATTTTACCAAGTACAAGGTTAGACTCTAATAAAGCTGTTTTAGCTTCTGATTCAGTCATACCTACTACATTCGGAATTTTGGCCAGTTTAATTTCCGGACCTATGCTCTTATAAATTATTATCTGACTTCCTTTATCAACATTAGTACCAGCTTTCGGATAAGTCCTAATAACATAACCACTTCCAACTTCTTCACTGTGCTCATCCATTACTTCAACATCTAAATCAAGTTGTTTCAGTCTAGATTCAACATCTCTATACTCTTTCCATTTATAATCGGATAGAGGAATTTTATCCATTCCCTTACTAACTTCAAATATAAATTTTGTATATTTCCCAATTTTGACATCCGATCCCTCAGTTGGATCTTGACTAACAATTAGCCCCTCTTCAAAGCTATCACTAAATACTTCTTTTATATCATATTTTATTTCTTTCTGGTCAAGCTCAGCCTTAACCTCTTCAATATTACGTCCAACATATTTCTGTATTAGTGTATTTGTCTCCTGGTCAGGAAAAACAATTGGGCCTAACCAAGGCATAACAACTTTGTTAAAAGCTACACCTACGGATACGATGATAGCTAGTGATATTATTAAAGCTATCATTGATGCTACTTTATTTTTTTTCTTTTTTTGATTCTTTTGATTCTTTTGTTCATTACTCTTCTTAATCAATTCTTCATCACCTATTATTTCTATTCTTTTGGTACTAAAATCATCTAATTTTTTTGTCTCATCAAATTCAGTATACGGATTTTCCATAATTTTGTTTAAATCTTGAAGCATCTTTTCTGCACTTTCATATCTTTTAAGCTGATCTTTTTCTATTGATTTCATAATAACTTTATTAACATTTAATGGTAGTGTATTATCCAAATCAATAGGCTGCTTAGCTTCTGTTTGAATATGCTTCATTGCAACTCCAACAGCTGTATCTGCATCAAAAGGAAGCTGTCCTGTAACCATCTCATATAGCATTATACCTAAAGAATATAAATCGGATTTTACATCCGTATATCCACCTCTGGCCTGCTCAGGGGAAAAATAGTGTACTGAACCTATAGTGCTCCCTGCCATAGTTATAGTTGTAGAGGTAACCGCCCTTGCAATCCCAAAATCAGTAACCTTAGCAATTCCGTCTTTTGTAAGCAAAATATTATGTGGTTTAATATCTCTATGAATAATATTATTCTTATGCGCATGTTCTATTGCAGAGCAAACTTGAATTGACAAGCTCATAGCTTCTCTCCAACTCAACTTACCATTCTCTATAATATAATCCTTCAAAGTATTGCCATTTATATACTCCATTACTATATAGTAAATATCATCTTCCTGTCCAACGTCATAGATTGATACAATATTGGGGTGTGATAAACTAGCTGCTGACTGTGCTTCTATTCTAAATCTTTTTACAAATTCATTATCATTAACAAATTCTGATCTCAATATTTTCACCGCAACATATCTATTTAGCAAATTACACTTTGCTTTATATACAAGGGCCATTCCACCCCCACCTATTTTTTTAATCAATTCATACCTATTACCTAAAATTATACCTTCCAAAATATCCCCCCTAACCTTAGTTTAGGCTTTGAATCCTCCTTTAAGGCATTAACAAAAACTGCATTTTTAAAGTATTTTTGCTTTCTATAGATTTCACATAAATAATTCTGCATTACAATTTAACTTACGCAAAATCTACACCTGTAAAACTCATTAAACAAACAAATATTAATTTAATGTAGCATCATTTGTGCGTATAATATATCACATTAATCTATTTTTACTACTATTGTTGTCAAATTATCATCTCCACCATTATCATTAGCTAAATTAACTAATGAATTACAAGCTACTTGTGGATCTTCAGAGGTTTTTAATATATTCCTAATCTCTTCTTCCAAAAGCAAATTTGTAATACCATCAGTAGCAAAAAGAATTATATCTCCAATTTCCAAATCGAATTCATATGTATCAACTTTTATTTCTGGAGAACATCCAAGCGCCCTTGTTATCATATTTTTCTTTGGGTGATTCTCTGCCTCTTCACGAGTCATTGATCCATTCTGAACCATTTCTTCAACATAAGAATGATCTGTTGTAAGCTGTTTCATTCCATCTTCTCTTATTAAGTATACTCTACTGTCACCAATATGTGCAATTAACAATTTTTTACTTATCACTATCCCAAGTATAAATGTTGTTCCCATTCCAGAATTTGACTCATCCAATAAAGATTTTTCATACACCTTTTGGTTAGCATTGTTAATTATGTTAACAATCTCCTCAAGAGTATTGTTAGGATCATTAAAAATATCTTTCTTGAAAACTATATTTTCGCTAACAAAATTGACAGCTAAGCTACTCGCTACTTCTCCCGCCTTATGTCCACCCATCCCATCAGCAATTATAAAGCACAATGGAATATCACTATACCCAGAAATTATATTATAGCTATCTTCATTGATTTCTCTTACTCTACCACAATCACTTTTTGCACCAAACCTCAAATTACATCACCCCAAGTTATTTCCTGTTGAATCTAATGGTTTATAACGCATCAAATTCATGGTTTTATTAAAAGAGTTATAAATTCACTTTCAGTGTTTGTAGTCTGCATTCTATGACCAATATACGTAACAGACCACTAGTATTATATTGTACAGAATCTGAATTACTTTTTCAATATATATTATATATTAATTTTTCAATGAATTTTTCCTTAATTGACCGCAAGCGGCATTAATATCCTCACCTAGCTCTCTTCTAATCGTAGTTTGAATGCCAAAACTTTCTAAAATACTCTTAAATTTTTCAGTTTTATTCCTTGAAGTTCTCTGAAACCCTGTTCCTTCTACACTATTAATTGGAATCAAATTCACATGACAAAGCATTCTTTTAATAAGTTTTGCCAATTCATAGGCAGATTTCTCATAATCATTAATACCTTGAAGCATTGCATATTCAAATGTTATTCTTCTATTTGTTGATTTAATATATATTTTACAGGCTTCCATAAGTTTTTCAATTGGATACTTATTATTTATTGGCATCAACTTGTTTCTTATCTCATTATTAGGAGCATGCAATGAAATAGATAAGTTTACAGGCATTTTCTCTTTAGCTAATTCAATTACTTGTGGTACTAATCCGCAAGTTGAAATAGTTATTCTTCTTTGGCTTATATTCATACCAAGATGATAGTTTATTATTTTCAAGAAATTAAGTACATTATCAAAATTATCGAAAGGTTCTCCTATAC
>CAYYEC010000430.1:0-3775 GCA_964470745.1 uncultured Eubacteriales bacterium
TGGTTTGTAACACTTCATTTTTATAATCCTATTTTAAGTGTTACAAATCCACATCCTATGTTTGTGGTCTGCATACCATGAATAACATACTTTACAGACCACTAACTTAATTTTCTATCTCTTTTTATACTTTTAATATTGTTCCATTTGCCGGATTAATATACATTAACCAATAACCAAATTTTGCATATTGCTTGTTTTCATTGTTTATTTCCACCCATCTGCAAAAATCTTCAAAAGGTTCTCTATCTATTTTATTTACTGCCGGAATTCCAAAAACTAAAAATTCTTTTTTAGTTGCTTTATCTGAATAAACTCCACAAATAATATGTCTAAATTTATAATTTGCCATTGCTACTCTTGGATTGAATAGAATATGGGTCCTTATGCCGTTTTGATATATTATATTGTTTAAAAGGGCAATGCTCATTACTTTCCACCATCTATAGTCATTCCTTCTGGTTCCAAAAGGCTCACATCTTTCAAAATATTTATTTAATTGCAAAACAAGCCTTCTCATATTAACCTGAATTCTACCAACATCATGAATCTTTCTATCTTCATTTTTATTTTGCTCTTCAGTTTTGAAGTTTTCTAAGGCATTGATATCCTCATTATTAAATTCATTTTTTGTATTTATTTCTTCCTTTTTATTCTCAATTAAGTTATCAGCATCCTGAGCTACAGCATCTATATTTTTTTTTTCTTCTACCTCTTGCTCTGCTTCTTTATCTATCTTTTTATCAATATTTTCATCTATAATTTTATTTATATCTTTATCAATTTCTTCAGTTGTTTTAGATATTTCATTTGCTGATTCTGCTTTATCATTTGCAACTTTTTCATTTGATTTTGTATCCTTATTTATATATATTTCTCCTTTTATATTTTTTTCCTGACTATTATAATAATTACTTTCTAAAGCACCTTCATATTTGCTGAATATATCAATTTTCTTTTCAGGTAATTTATTACTTTCCTCAAGCTTAATACTCTCAAATTGTGCCGAAGATTCACCAGATTTTTGATTCCGTATTTGACTTATGTTCATTATTTCATCCCTGTTTTTTTCATTCCACACCAAGTCTTTACTTTTAAAAGCTGCAAGTGGACATGGTATATGGCTTTTATATGCATTCCCATTTTCATAGGTTATAACAAAGATATTTATCCTTTCAATTCCAATTCCAGACTGCTTTATATTTTTAGTATCAAATTCTAAATTTAATTCACCTCTGTTATTCATAACATTTATTTTATCTATGTAAATACCATTAACTGTCCCTTTTGCTGACTCCAAAAAATATAATTTATATTCACCGCTATCCGTTTTTAAATTCTGTACCATAAGATTAACTCTTCCTGTATTATTCCTACATTCAATTTTCAAATATCCTGTTGGAACTCCACCTGCTCCATATCCATAGTCCAGCTCGTTTAAAATATACATTAATTTATAATATTTCATTGACTCTTTCACAATTTTACCCCCTAATAATAACAAATTTACGCTTTGTTACTATATTTATATGTACAAACATTAAAAAATAACCCTTCAACAAAATTGTTTAAGAGTTATTTTTAATGTTTCTGGTTATTGGCTAAACCCGTAAGTCTTTAAGGTATTCATTTAGGGGCTGAGCTTGCATATCAAAAATAGTAACAAACGCCCTACTTGCATAATTATATTTTTTATGTTAAATTATCAATATAACGCTAAAAATATTTATTTTTAGCTAAATCCTGTTAAATGGAGGATAAATTTTATGAATATTGAGGCGCTTAAGCAAGAATATTATTACAATACTACTAGTAAAAATGTATTATTTAGTAGATATTTGTCCTGTTTTGATTGTTGTGTGTACTTTATTTTACGAAACAAATATAATAACTTAAAAGAGCCCTTTCATGTTTTTTTAAAAGATATTACACCCTATATAAATATAGATACCGACAATGAAATAGAAAGAATAGGCTTTTTAGATTTCGATGTTGATAATGATTATTTAGAAAGAATAACTCATACAGGAAAAGGTATTGAAACATTTAAAGAAATTGAAACTTTACTTGATTTAAATCAACTTGTTATGATTCAAACAGATGTTAGAAGAGTACCATTTTTTAGACTATTCCAGTCATTTGATGCACCAATAGAAGGTGCAAACAAAAATGGTCATGTTTTTCTTGCAATTAGTCATGATAAAGAAAACTTATATTATGTAGAAGCTTCATGGAATTTAAATAAAACAAATTTTAGACAATATAAGCATAACAGATCTGTCGGGATTATTAGAAAAGAAGAACTTTACCCAGCCTTTAATGTATTTTTAAACTATATAACATTAGAAATCTATGATAATGTATATAATCATAAATATTATAAAGAAAATTCAAAAATTGATGCAATTATTAAAAATTTTTATAAACCTACAGAAGAAAAAGATAATATAAAGACCTATTATGGCAAACATGGAATACAAGCAGTAATAGACATATTAAAAAGTCAACCTCAATATCTTAATAATATAAATAAGTATTATGAAATAGAATTAAGTGAGATTCTTAATTGGAAAATTCATGAAATGATTCATGGAAGAATAATATGGCAAGGATACATAAGAAATCTAAATAGTATTAATCCTAATACTCATACCCAATCCCTCTTAAATGCATTAACTAAAAATCTTGATGCTTGGAGCTTATTAGTTAATACAATGAATATGAGAATAAAAAGAAAACTATATCTAATTGACCCAACACTTATAAATTTTTTTGAGGAAGCACTAAAATCTGAAATAGAATTAATAAATAAATTTGAACAGTATAGATTTCATCAAAATAACTAGTACCTATTATTGCATGTTTGTCACAGTAATGCTTGCAGCACTCAAGCTTTAAAGTACTTTAACAGTCGTTAACACTGGAATATTCAGATGTTCCGTATATGGAAACATATTAAATATCTAAATACCTCTCACCTTACAACACATAGTTATTGTTTCAAACAAAAAACTGGCTAACAAGTATAAAAAATTACCCATTAGCCAGTTTTTTAATTATATAAATAAATTATGCTTGCAATCTACTTTCTAAAGCTTCTAGCTGTGCTTTAAGCTCTGCTGGAAGTTTTTCTCCATATTTAGCATAATGTTCTTTAATAGAAGCAACTTCTTTTAACCATTCATCTTTATTAACCTTTAGAAGTTCAGCCATATCAGCTTCACTCACATCAAGACCTTCAACATTGATACCGTCAGCAGCTGGCATAAAACCTATCGGAGTTTTGACAGCATCAACTTTTCCGTCACATCTTTCAACAACCCATTTAAGTACACGGCTGTTTTCACCAAATCCAGGCCATAGCCATTTACCGTTTTCATCTTTTCTGAACCAGTTTACATAGAATATTCTTGGTAATTTACTGGCATCAGCACTAGCTCCAACATCTAACCAATGTTGTAAGTAATCACATACATGGTATCCCATGAATGGTAACATAGCAAATGGGTCACGACGAACTTGACCTATATTAGCTGAGATTGCAGCAGCAGTGATTTCAGAACCCATGATGGATCCCATGAATACACCGTGTTTCCAATCAAAACTTTCATGAACTAGTGGTATAGTACTTGGACGACGTCCACCTATTAAGATAGCTGAAATAGGTACTCCAGCTGGATCTTCCCACTCAGAAGCGATAACCGGACATTGACTTGCAGGAGCAGTAAAACGAGCATTCGGATGAGCTGCAGGTTTTTCGGAAGCCGGTGTCCAA
>CAYYEC010000431.1:0-3765 GCA_964470745.1 uncultured Eubacteriales bacterium
TGTAAATCAGACGGTAATAATACATAAGATGGGTCATATAAATTTTATGCACCCTCTAAAGAAAGTTCTTCTTGATATTACACTATACCTAATATATAATTATACCTTGATATTATACATTAATCTGATATATAATAAACATATTAACCCGCGTTTATGGAGAGATAATATGAAGAGTGAAGATATTGCCAGATTGGCAGGTGTTTCACGGAGTACTGTTTCCAGAGTTATTAATAACTATTCAAATGTACCAGATGAAACTCGTGAAAAGATAATGAAAATAATAAATGAATACAATTATCAGCCAAACAGCTTTGCAAGGGCACTTGCAGGTAAGGGAATGTCTACTATTTTTCTGCTTTTATTAATGTTGTCTTAGACACAGCAAATAATAGGAATTATTACGTTCTTATTCATACCATTTATTCAAAAGAAGATTATATAAAAGTAAAACAAGCTTTCATGCAAAAAAGAATAGATGGTGGCATTATAGTTGGTACAGAAAAAGACATAGATGTAATTAGTGATATTATGGAAATGGGATATCCACTTAGCATAATTGATTACAATCTCCAGGAAATCATAAACAAAACCAGAAATTCTCAACTTTCAGTTATCAATTCCATGGACTATGAAGGAGCTTTCAATGCTCTTGAATACTTGATTGAGCTTGGTCATAGAAAAATAGGAATTATTGCAGGAAGGCTTAATACTTTTTCTGGAAAGCAACGCTTTAAAGCCTATGAAGATGTTTTAAGAAAACATAACATAAAGGCAAATAAGAACTTTATTTTACATGGAAAGTTTTTAAAAAGTTCAGCTATCAGGGAAACAGAAAAATTAATAAAATCTGGTAAACTTCCTACAGCTATTTTTTCATGTAATGATGAAATGGCACTTGCTGCAATAGAAGTCTTTAGAAAATCAGCAATAAGGATTCCAGATGATATCTCTATCATAGGATTTGACGACATACCTTTAGCTTCACTAATGAATCCATCCTTGACCTCAGTAAGAGTACCAATCTATGATATGGCTAAAAAATCTGTTGAAATGCTCATTGATATGTTTAATGGTGGCAGTAAAACCTTCAGCACTTTAAATTTTCCTACCAAACTTATAGAAAGAGAAAGTTGTAGACGGGTCACAGGTAATGGATTATAGGTTATAGGCAATATGATCTATAATTCATATTTTTAAATTATTTTTTTAAGCTATATATTTTTTTAATAAATAAACGCGTGTTTATTAGAACATAAATTGAAAGGGGTTTATAAAATGAAATTTGGTTTTTTCGATGACACTCAGAGAGAGTATGTTATAACAAATCCTAAGACACCTTATCCATGGATTAATTACCTTGGAACAGAGAATTTTTTCTCAATAATGTCTAACACATCAGGAGGATATTGTTTTTATCGTGACGCAAGACTAAGAAGAATTACACGCTACAGATATAATAATATTCCTGTAGACAACGGCGGCAGATACTTCTATATCGTTGATCAGGATGATTTCTGGACACCAGGATGGATGCCGGTAAAAAAAGATTTGGATATGTATGAATGCAGGCATGGACTTGGTTATACTTCCATAATAGGTAAAAGAAATGGAGTTAATGTAAACCAGCTATCCTTCGTGCCATTAAATTCAAATTGTGAAATACATAAAATAACTGTTAAAAACGCTTCTGAAACAGAAAAAAATATCTCCCTATTCTCCTTTGTAGAATTCTGTTTGTGGGATGCTAATGATGATATGACTAACTTCCAGAGAAATTTGAGTACAGGTGAAGTCGAAATTGACGGCTCGGCTATATATCACAAGACAGAATACAGAGAAAGAAGAGATCATTATGCATTTTACTGGGTTAATTCATCTATAGATGGATTTGATACTGATAGGGAATCTTTTCTTGGACTATATAACGGATTTGATAGCCCTGATGTAGTAACTTCAGGTAAGGCAAAGAATTCCATGGCCAGCGGCTGGTCCCCTATTGCCTCGCACCAATTAAAAGCTTCATTGAATCCTGGCGAAGAAAAAAGCTATATATTTGTTCTTGGATATATTGAAAATGAGGAAAACAAAAAATGGGAAAGCCCTAATGTTATTAATAAAATCAAAGCAAAAGAAATGCAGAAAAAATTTGATACTCTTGAAAAAGTTGATATAGCACTTAATGAGTTAAAGTCATATTGGTCGGGGCTTTTATCAAAATATACAATTGAAAGCTTAGATGATAAACTAAATCGCATGGTCAATATCTGGAATCCATATCAGTGTATGGTTACATTTAATATGTCCAGGAGCGCTTCATATTTCGAATCAGGAATAGGAAGAGGTATGGGATTTAGAGATTCCAATCAGGACCTGCTTGGTTTTGTACATCAAATTCCCGAAAGGGCTAAAGAGCGTATACTTGATATTGCAGCTACACAATTTGAGGACGGCAGCGCTTACCACCAATATCAGCCTTTAACTAAAAAAGGTAATAATGATATCGGGAGCGGATTTAATGATGATCCATTATGGTTAATATTAGGTGTTTCCGCATATATAAAAGAAACTGGCGATGAAAGCATCCTTGATGAACAGGTACCTTTTGATTGCAATTCAAATAACACAGCTACGCTATTTGAACATTTGAAACGTTCTTTCTATCATGTAGTAAATAATCTTGGACCACATGGCCTTCCCCTTATTGGAAGAGCCGATTGGAATGATTGCCTGAATCTTAATTGTTTTTCAAAATCACCGGGCGAATCCTTCCAGACTTTTGGACCATCTGAAGGCCCTGTAGCTGAATCAATTTTTATTGCAGGAATGTTTGTTATGATTGGTGAAGAATACGCAAGAATATGCTCAAGAAGGGGTTTTGATGATGAATCTTTAGAGGCAAGAAAGCATGTATCTAAAATGAATAAAACTGTTCTTGAGCATGGATATGATGGTGAGTGGTTCTTAAGAGCCTATGATGCAAATGGAGATAAAGTAGGCAGTAATGATTGTGAAGAAGGTAAAATATTTATTGAACCTCAGGGTTTTTGTGTAATGGCTGGTATAGGCGTTGAGGAAGGCCTAGCTGAAAGAGCTTTAAATTCAGTAAAAGAAAAGCTGGATACAAAATATGGTATTGTACTTAATAATCCACCTTACTCAAAATATTATCTAAACTTAGGTGAAATATCTTCATATCCTCCTGGATATAAGGAAAATGCAGGTATCTTTTGCCATAACAACCCATGGATTGCAATTGCCGAAACAGTTATTGGGCGTGGTGATAGAGCCTTTGAGGTTTATTCAAAAATTGCGCCTGCCTACCTTGAAGATATAAGCGAAATTCATAGGACCGAGCCATATGTGTACTCACAAATGATTGCAGGAAAAGACGCAGTTAGACACGGTGAAGCAAAGAATTCATGGCTTACCGGTACTGCTGCATGGAACTATGTTGCAATATCACAGGATATACTTGGAATAAAGCCTGACTATGATGGGCTAAAAGTAGACCCCTGTATTCCTTCTTCATGGAATGGCTACACAATTAAACGTCAATTTAGAAATGCAGGTTATAATATTGAAATTAAAAATCCTAATCATGTATGTAAAGGTGTTAAATCTATAGCTGTCGATGGTAATGTAATAGAAGGAAATATTCTTCCTATATTTAATGATGGTAAGGAACATTCTGTTACTGTTGAATTAGGCTATATATAAATCAATAAGTACTTTACAGTAGGAAAAGGTATGCTGGAAAAAAGT
>CAYYEC010000432.1:0-3765 GCA_964470745.1 uncultured Eubacteriales bacterium
CTTCCCACATCAAAATTTCCAATGAAGTTTCCGGATACACTACTTCTTCTTCCTCTTCCTCTTCTCCTGCTGCTGTTGTTGCAGTTGTACCTGCTGTTGTTGTTGTTGTTCCACCCTTTTCACAGCCACTGAGTGAAAAAACTGCTGTAAGTGACAGTATCATCACCAGCATTACTAACCATAATAATGATTTTTTCATTCTGATATCCTCCTTTTAAGTGGTTATTCTTTCTTGAGATTTGTTTTATATGCAAGCTTGATCTTTAAATCATATCCAAACAAACCCCAGATACTTTTCTCTATAAAGGACCTCCTTTCCTAACTAACAAACAGATTTATAATTCTTTCTTTATTTATTATTTTTTTAACGTTTTTTGTTATTACTTGTTGACGCCAGAGTAACCTTTACAATTTTTCCCCTTATTAAAAAAAATTAAGGCAAGCTTGACTTTTAGAAAACTTCTTAAACCAGGAAGGAGTTGGGGTTCATTTACTTTTTTAAAGGCATTTTTCATACCAAGTAGTTTTTTAGAAGGTTACTATTATTTTCTTACTAAACCAAACTTGCCAATTAAAGTAAAATATTTATTTTTTCTTTTAAATAATCTTATTTTTAAGGACAACAAATTTATATACTATAATCTAACTTTATATAATACTATATTAATTATATTTGTCAACACTATTTACTAATAGTGTCACCAATACCTTAAAAATACAAACTTTTCTTAGGATTTTTATTAAAAAATGTGGTAGCTTGATTATGGTTTAAAAATTTCATAATCCTTTAATAGCCAGCTTTATTGCTCCCTCCACAGGATCTCCTGTCAATGGAATAAAATTAATTTTCGAAAAACTCTCTTTTAGTTTGTTCATTACAATATTTTTAAAATACTTTTCACATTTAAACAGACCACCAACTAATACAAGATCAAAGATTCTATCTTCAAATCCAAGTTTATGTGCAACAGTAATAACAGAAATCACTGCTTCTTCCGCTTCTTGAGACAATATATCAATACTTACCTCATCTCCTACACCTGCAGTAATACACACGGTTTTAGCCAGTTCTCCAATTTTTGCCTTTGAAAAAGGCTGTTTATGCACCCATTCTATTAAATCTGATATATTTTTTAATTTTATTTCTTTTAATATTGTTTTAGATAATAAAGTTTTTCTGCCGCGGCCATCATAAGCTTTAATAATAGCTCTTAAGGCTTTGAGCCCTACCTGATAACCACTGCCGTCATCTGCAAGGATGTAATCCCAACCGGCTGCTCCTGCCTGCTTGCCAGCCTTATTTACTCCAAAGCAATTAGAACCTGTTCCTGCAATAAGTATGATTTTATTTTTACTCTCACTTCCCGCTTCCAGGCCTATTCTTGAATCATTACATATAATGGTTCTTTTCGAATTGAGATAACTGTTAAGCTTACTGTTAAATACAATTTCTTTATAGGTTTCAGGATCTTTCCCTGTATTATTTCCTGCAAAACCGAAACAAGAACTTATAAAATTAATACTGTTGGAAACATTTAAACTTGTAATAGCATTAAATACAGCTATATTGAGGTTCTCTATCGCTCTTTTCATACCAACACTCTTGTGACTGCTTGAACCAGAAACTGCTTGAGCAATTTTTTTACCACTGGTGTCTGCAATCTGGGCTGTTGTCTTTGTCCCTCCGCCATCGACGCCTAAAATGTATCCATCCTGGTTTCCAGAACTTTTCGGTGTCATTTTTTATCTCACCTCATTTTATTAGCTGGTTTTCTTACAATCCTAAGAATACAATTTCATTCTTTATAACTTTGGAGAAATAATAATTGATTAAATGTATCTAGCCTTTTAAGGACCCGGCAAGCAATCCTCTTATAAAATATCTCCCTAAAAATATATATACCAATAGTGGTGGTAAAGAAATAAGCAGTGCTCCTGCCATTTGAACATTCCATTCCACATATTCACTGCCAGCCAGGTTTGCCAGTGCTACGGTAACTGGCTGAACATTTGGATTCACTGTTATAATTATCGCAAAGAGGTACTCATTCCATATTTGAGTGAACTGCCATACGATTACTACTACAAATGCTGGTATTGCAATTCGCAGCATTATATGAAAATAGGTTCCGAATATATTGCTGCCATCAATACTTGAAGCTTCTACTATTTCATTCTGGACTCCTGCATAATAATTACGAAAGATAAGAGTGACTATGGGCAGGCCGTAGATTACATGGGTTAAGATCAAACCCGGAATAGAACCGTAAAGTCCAATTGATTTTAAAGTCAGAACCAATGGAATGAGTATGCTCTGGTATGGAATAAACATTCCAAATAATATTAACGTAAATATTAAATCAGAACCCCGAAATTTCCATTTTGATAATATATAACCGTTCCAGGAACCAAGAAATGCAGAGATAATAGTAGCAGGAATAGTTAAGTAAAGGCTGTTTAAAATATTACCCTTAAGTTTATCAAAAGCTTCTACAAAACTCTGAAAATTCAGACTTTTTGGTAATTCCCACATAGTTGCCAAGCTTACTTCTTTGAAATCCTTAAGTGATGTGACCAGAAGTACATAGACCGGAACTAAAAATAGAATAAGAAATACGATAAGGATGAAATATAAAAAGATCCTTTTTTTCAATTTCAAGTCTCCTTACGCAAACTCGTTGACAAATAAGGGATAATAACAACGGCAACCATCAGGAGCATGACTATAGAAATAGCTGCACCTAAAGAAAATTTATTACCATGAAATGTCGCGTCATACATATAAATAGATGGGAAATCGGTGACAAAACCGGTTCCACTTCCTGTCATAACATAAACCAAATCAAACATTTTTAATGATATGTGCCCAAGAATAATAAGGGCACTTAAAGTAATAGGTTTTAAAAGCGGTAAAACTATTTTTGTATAAATCCTAAATTCGGTTGCACCATCTACACGTGCCGCTTCCTTTAATTCAGCGGGTATTCCTCTTAACGCCGCCAAGTACATTGCCATAACATATCCCATAAACCACCAGGACGCTGCTATAATAATTGGAATCAATGCAACGTTAAAATGGCCAATACTTACAGTAGAGGTATACCAACTCAATTCAACAGTGCGCTCGATACCGATTGCTGATAAAAACTTATTTATTAGGACATTCACTCCAGTACTGGGAGAAAATATCCATTTCCAGACAACTGCAGTCACTACAGCAGGAATTGCCAGTGGGAAAAGATAAACAGTTCTGAAAATATTTTCCCCCTTAATGAATTGGTCCAGCAAAATAGCAAGCAACAGACCCCCGCCCACACAGATAGCAATAAATAAAATTGAAAAAAATACATTATTGAAGATATCAATTAGAAATCTTTGACTTTTAAACAAAGATATATAATTATTAAATCCTACAAGAGTATAGTCAGGTCTGATACCTCTCCAATTACCAAGAGATACTCTTGCAGACCATGCAATAAAACCATAAACAAATACACCCACTGCAATTATCGAAGGTATAATTGTCAGTATTACAACAGTTCTTTCTTTTTTTGACTGTTTCATCTCTATATATTATTTATGCTTTTATCTATATTTAATTATTTGCCCATAGATTTTACAATCTATGGGCAAATAAATACTTAACTGCATATGATAGACAAGATACTATCTTTTACAGGTTATCATCAGCGGCAGCCTGGAACCCATCTGCTGCAGCATCTACGTCTTTATCAGCAAGAAGCAGTGTCATAACATCAGTTATAT
>CAYYEC010000433.1:0-3763 GCA_964470745.1 uncultured Eubacteriales bacterium
GTTAATAGGAGAAACTTTATCTGTAAAATTTGAATTTTACACAGATTTAAGAAATTTATTCGAATTTATAGATGAACTGCAAAGAGAAAACTCCGGAGTAGCTGTTACAAATATACATTTAATACCTCAAAAAGATGATAAGATTTATGCTTCTATCGACTTAAATTTTTATGCTGTAAACCTGCCTGAAGGAAGGAAAATAAAAGATGAAAGTTAAATTAAACAGCAAAGGTTTTACGCTTTTGGAAATTATCATATCTATGGGATTATTGAGCATTACAATTTGTCCTCTGCTTTCAATGGTAATATTGGCTGCAAAAATTAATAAAATATCTGATATGGAATATAAAACAATGCAGTTGGCACAGACTCATATGGAAGAAATCACTATTATGAAAAGCATAGATGGAGAGAAATATACATATAACAATAAAACAAAAAATTATGAGAGAGTCGTATATGAATATGACGATTATGAAACTGAAATTAAAATTAAAAAAACAGGAGAAGAAAATTTATACAGTGTTGAAGTTATAGTAAAAAAAGATGGACAAAAAATAAATAAACTGAAAGGGACTAAACTATTTTATTAAAAGTGGAGTTAAACAATCCGTTGAAAAAATATTTTGATATAAAAGGATCAATATTATTGTTGATGCTGGTAATTATGGCTTTACTGTCATTACTTGGTGTATCACTATTAAGTATTTCTATTCTTCATTATGATATTAAAAGATCGGATAATAAAATCAAGCAATGCTTTTATCTTTCGGAAGCGGGTTTAAATCTTGCATATAAAAATGCTTATGATCTTATAGAAGATGCAGTCGAAGATTCATTAAAAAAATCTGATGATTATATGTTATATAATCCGGGCAATTCGAGTGATAATAATACTGCTGAAAGTATTTTCAAAAATAATTTTAAAATTTATATTATAGAAAAAATAAGGGATAAAATTAGTTATAATAGTAATCCTTATATAAAAGTCTATAATGAGAAGCCGTTGTCATTTATTGAAGGAAAACTTAGTATTGAACTAAAATCAAAATATGTGTCTAAAGAGGGTATTGAAAAAATTATTTCTTTTAATTTAATAGTAAAAATTCCAGATTATATTGAAGCAAAAAAAGGAACCGTCAATTATAAGAATCTTTTAAATTTATCAGATTGGAAGATATACAGATAATATGTATAATAAAAATGGATTTACATTAATCGAACTTATAGTGTCATTAAGCTTGATAAGTATTATAGCTTTGATTCTAATAACTTTATTTATTCAATATACTGACTGGTGGGAGCAAATAAGTAATGAAACAGAACTTCAATTTCAATCTCAATATACTCTTAATTTTATATATGAAAAGATAGCAGAATCTTCAGGCATAGAGCTCGTTATGAATAATACAGTTAAAAAAAATAATTGCACAGGAGAGCATAGAATAACAAAGCTTTCATTTAAAATAAATGAAAGTTCAGATAAATGTTATGTTTTTGAAATAAGAAGAAATAAAATATTTTATGGAATAGGTTCTGCATATATAACTCCTACTGTGGAGCTGGGCGTATATATTGAAAGATTTATGGCATCTCCTTATCCTGAAGAAAATTCATTTGCTGATGCAAGTGGTATAAGGGTTAAACTATTATTGAAAAAAGATAAATGTGAATATAAGTCTGAGCAATTAATCATTATGAGAAATAATCCACATTTAATCTGAAAATAATATAGTATAAAAAAATAAATACATTGACAAATACTAAATAAATTTATAAAATATGTTATGGGATATTATGTTTTTTATCCTCAGGAGTGTGACCATGAAAAATAGCGGTTTTACTCTTATAGAAGCTTTGATTATAATTTCTGTTTTGACATTGATACTAATGATAGCAGTCCCTAAAATCAGTATGGACTATGGCTATATGGATATTATGGCAAGACAGTTCGTTTCCGATGTAAGATTTATACAAATGGAAACGATGAAAAATCCATATATTGCATATAGAATTACAATAGATAAGAATAAGGATTTGTATTATGTCAGAAAACAAATTGCTGTGGAAAAAAAAGTAACTTTTAAAAAACGTTATATAATAAATTACAGCAATAAAGACTCTATAAGGTTCAACTATAATGGTACGCCATTAATGCAGGCACTTTTACTATAACCGACACGAAGACAAATAAAACAAAAAGTGTCTCGATTGTACCAACTACCGGAAGAACTATCGTAATGGAATAAGCAGCAAACAGCTGGTTATAATATACATAAAGGAGGAGACAGATAGGTATGATTTCAGCAAGTGATTTTAAAAAGGGTATAACAATTTCATGGAATAATGGCTTATGGCAAATCGTAGATTTCCAACATGTTAAACCAGGAAAAGGTGCTGCTTTTGTTAGATCTAAGTTAAAGAATATTATAACAGGAGCAATTAGGGAAGAAACATTCAACCCTACCGAAAAATTTCCTAAGGCGCATATTGAAACAAAGGATATGCAATATTTATATAACGATGGTGAGCTATATTACTTTATGGATACGGAAACATTTGAGCAAATTCCACTGAATCATGATCAGGTTGCGGATGCTATCGTATATTTAAAAGAGAATGAGACTGCTACAATGAAATTCTATGAAGGAAAACCCTTTGAGGTCGCAGCTCCGAATTTTGTTGAATTGGAAATTGTGGATACTGAACCTGGATTCAAAGGTGATACCGCAACAGGAGCCAATAAGCCTGCTACTACTGAAACAGGGGCGGTTATAACAGTACCACTTTTCGTTGAAATAGGTGATAAAGTAAAGATTGACACCAGAACAGGTGAATATTTATCAAGAGTATAGGAGGGAAATTATGGATTTTTTGTATGAAAAAGTTTATTATTTAAGAGGTTTAGCTGATGGATTAGACTTTAAAGATGATACTAAAGAAGGCAAGCTGTTTAATGCATTGTTGGAAGTAATCGAAGAAATAGCTGACGGAATGAGTGACATAGCTGATGAGCAGGATGAAATGAATGAATACTTAGATTTGTTGGATGAAGATTTAACAACAGTCGAAGAAGAACTTTTCGGTGATATGGAAATCGAAGAAGGCGATTATGATGATGATTATGATGACTACGACTTCGATTTTGACGATGATGATGAATATTATGACGAAGATTTTGATGAACAATGCGAATGTGGTTGTAATCATGAGGAAGAAGACTAATATTTAAAATCGAATCTTTTATAAATAATTGATAAGCAATAAGAAGTCGTTGAAAATAAACGACTTCTTATTGTTATTTTTTTGTTTTTTCTTTACGGGCTGCAATGTTTGCGAAATATAGAAAAGGAATGAATATACATCCAATCAATAAAATCATCCAAAATAATATAGGACCGGTCATTAGCTTTCCTCCTTATTACTTAGAAATTTACCGTTTTCCATGAATCTTTCGCCTTTAATTTTATCAGCTATCTTGTTGTTTAATACATAGAATATAATTGCTGCACCGCCAAGCTGTAAGATTACAGTTCCTACGCTATCAACAAGCATCGGGTTCCACCAATTCTGAGGATGAGATAATGCAGATTGGTATAACCACCATCCGACTACTATAACAAGAAGTACAGGGAAGATACTTATAGCAAAATTATAATATTTATTAATTTTTAAATCACTGTTATTATTTAATACTTCTGTTCTGAATTTATCAATACCAAAATTGTATACAGCCATTGCAAAGAATAAACCGCATATTAGC
>CAYYEC010000434.1:0-3759 GCA_964470745.1 uncultured Eubacteriales bacterium
GAAATATAGTGAATGAATTTTAGTAGTACTTATAGTTGTTTGAAATATATTTACTGTATGAATTAAGACAATAAATATTAGAAATACCGTCCTTTTATGTATAGTTTGCATAGTATTTACAGATTCTATATGCAGAGGTGATGTATATGGAAGTTGTAAAAGTTTTAACTAATGAAGGTAAAGAGCGTTACTATGTGGCAGACAATGAGGGACTACCAGTTGAACCAGCACTAAAGTTTATTAGATTCAAAGATAATATTAATTTTGCAAGAAATACTTTAAGAGGCTATTGTGGGCATCTTAAACTGTATTTTGAATATTTGGAACAACAAAATTTGGTCTTTGACAATGTGAATATTGATGATTTATCGTTGTTTGTAAATTGGCTGCTGAATCCATATAAAAGCTTAAAGGTTATTCCTACAAAACCTGTTGATTCAGCAAGAAGCCCAAGGACTGTCAATATCATAGTAAATACTGTGCTACAGTTCTATGATTACATTCTTAGGCATGAAGAGTATAGCAACAATATTTCTGATAGGCTCAGGAAGTTTGTAACACAGCCAAGCAGAAACTTCAAAGGTTTTCTGTATGGTATAGCCTATGAAAAGAAGAAAGTTGCCAGCAATATATTAAAACTTAAAGTGCCTAAGAGTAAGCCTAAAACACTTACAAAGCAAGAGATTGAAAAACTTGTTGGTGCTTGTAATAATCTAAGAGACAGATTTTTATTGAATCTGCTTTATGAAACTGGTATGAGAATAGGTGAAGTTCTTTCCTTATGGATTGAAGATTTTGAAGTAAGTGATTTAGTTGTAGACTTAAAGGACAGGGGTGAACTTGAAAACAATGCTGAAATTAAAACAGTTGCAAGTCCTCGAAGAATAGACATATCTCAAAATATAACTGATATGTTTATGGAATATATTGCAGAATATCATACTGAAAAAGTTAATACCAACCATGTATTCATAAAATTAAGTGGAAACAACAAAAACAAAGCTATGAATTATGTGGATGTAGATAATTTATTCAGGAGTTTGAAAGATAAAACTGGAATCCATGTTACTCCACATATGTTCAGGCACAGTTCACTGACTGTTTTGAGAATGGTGGGATGGCAACCTGAGTTGTTAAGGGTCAGAGCAGGGCATAAAAATATTTATACTACTTTGCAAACATATGTACATCCTTCTGATGAAGAAATTTCTAAAGAATTTGAAAAAACTCAACCTAATTTAGATTTAAAGATTTTGAAGGAGGATGTTGAATGATGAACACTTTACAAGTTATAAAAAGAGGTAATGAACTTAGTAAATATGATCAAATAATAGATTACTTGAAACAGGATAGCGGATATTGGTTAAATAACGATATATGGGATGTAACAAAAGATTTTTTTGTTGGGAAAAGAACGAATGGCATAAGAAGTCTTAACTTCACTGTTTTTAAAAATGAAACACTGAAAAATGAGGTAAAATTCTACTTTGTTTTTAATTTTAAGAATCAGTTGATTAAGAATTCTTCCTTGATTTCTTTTGGTACACATTTATGTAAGTTAGCTGAATTCCTTAAACATGAAAATTCTTTTTTCAATTTAGATAAGGAGAATACTTCAAAAGCATGGAAGTCATTTATCGTAAATAAAAATTTAAAAATTCATCCTCAAGATGGAAGAATGAATTCATATACTAATTTTTATATTAATTTTTTTACAGATTACTATGACACTAGAGAGGAAATAGAGAAAGACATTTGGTATGCTGCTAATATACCTGGAGTAAAAATCAGGGCAACTCAAAGAAGGCAAACTACCAGATTGAATTTTACTGACATACCCGAATATTACAGGGAAACAGTAAAGAAGTACTTTAAAACCATAATAACAAAAAAATCTTTTAGCACCTGTTTTAACCTGTTGGTCATACTAAATTACTTCTTTAACTATTTTATTACAAAAAAATCTTTGAATGGGTTTATCGAAAATTTGACAAGGAAAGATATTGAAGGGTATATCTTCTATTTAATGAATGACCGGAAAGATAAAAATTTAACTGAAAAAACAAAATATATAGCTTGGGTAAGAACGTTTTTGGAATATATACAGATGGCTCAATACGATAAAGCACCAATTAAGGAAGTAGGATTTTTAATATTCCAAGACGATATTCCCAAAAGAGAGCTAAATGGGGATGTAATAAAAAGAGTTAAGTTTATACCAGAACCGGTTGTAAAACAAATTGATAATAATATTATGGACTTGGATAAGCCAGACTTTATACCTATTTATATTCTTCTTAGAGAAACGGGTTGGCGTGGAACAGATGTACTTAACCTTAGATATGATAATTGTTTGGAAAAGATATGGAACAAAAAGGAGGATAAGTACAATTACTATCTTTGTGGTGAAATCACTAAGACAGGAATAGCAGAGCTTAAGATTCCAGTTCGGGATAAAGTATCTGAAATGGTTGAGAAGTGTATATTTAGAGCCAGAGGGAAGAGTACGGAATTAAATAACCCCAAAAAATATTTATTTAATATCTATGAAGGTAAACACAAAGGTCAACCATATCAAAAGGCAACGATAACAAATACTATTAAAAGACTTATTGTACAGAAGGATATTAGGGATGCAGATGGACAGCTTTATCATTTTAAAATGCATTCACTCAGGCATACACGGGCTAAAGAATACGTTGAGCAAGGGATGGGAATAAGTGTTATCCAACAGATACTTGGGCATAGAAGCCTCCAAATGACAGTCCACTACGCAACTGTTACTGAAAACACTTTATATGAGAAGTGGAAACAGACAGAGGATTTAGACTTGTTTAGAATTAATTCCTATACTCATGAAATACAACAAGTAGACATTAATTCAGAAGAGGGTGAAAGCCTTGTAAGATATGAATATGTGAAAAAGAACTTAGACGCTGTAAGAGTACCATTTGGAGTATGCTTTAAATCTTCAAAGACACTTTGTAAACAGCAAATGAACCATTGTTTAACATGTGCGAGTTTCTGTACAACTGTAGAAAACATTCCTGAGTATGAGGAAGAAATTGAAAAGGTAAAAAAGCAAATTGAAATCAGTGATAGATGCGGTAGAGAACTTTGGGCAGCAAAGAACAGGACCTATTTAAAGCTCCTTGAAGAACTACTTAAGAGAGTAAAGCAGCAAAAAATTGTTCACAAAAATAGTGCTTCAAGGGAGGATGCAGTCAATGGATAAGACCAGAGGTTTAAGAAAGTGTGCAGAAGAAAAAACACGAATTGCTTTAGAAAAGGTTGATAAAGCTATCAGGAATCTATCATTAAAAGGTGAAAAAATTAATTTTAATAGTGTAGCTGTAGAAAGTGTAGTGTCGAAATCTTTCTTATATGGTAATGAGGAAGTTAAACACAGGATTGAGGATATTAGGCTTCAGCAAGTAAGCAAGGAAATGAATAAAAGAGTCAAGACTGATAAGAGCAGTAAATCCAAGGATATTATCATAATGGCTGTAAAGAAAAGAATCGGTGAACTTGAGGAAGAAAACAAAAAGCTTAGAAAACAATTGGAAGTGTTAAGGGGTGAGTTGTATGGTAGAACATATTAAATGTATTTTGTAGGTCCGGTTTTCTTTGTTTCTTTCTTTTTTCGCAGAAAAGAAAGAAAGGTTTTAAATGTGAGGAATGATCTGAACGTTGAGTATATGTATTCAATGTTTAAATACAGTAAAATTAGGTGGTTGAGAGCCACCTACACTAGATATT
>CAYYEC010000435.1:0-3743 GCA_964470745.1 uncultured Eubacteriales bacterium
GGTTTACTGGTATTGGTTAAGATATTGGAACAAGGTGATACTTTACTTTTAATCAAGAAGATGGGGCTTGCCGGAGAAGTAAGCTTATTAAACTTCCGCTTTATGCTCATAACATCTGTATTTGTTTATGGAATCGCTTTAATAATGATATTTATAATTTCATCAAAATTCAGCAAACCGGTTATAGAAATTATGAATAAGACAGAAAAAATGAGTCAATTGGATTTTTCTGAAAAAATAGATATCTGGTCCTCTGATGAAATCGGAATGCTCTCTAAAACTATAAACAAACTATCGGATGAACTTTCAAATACAATAAGTCAGCTTAATGATTCCAACAAAAAATTAAATTTTGAGCTTGAAAAAGAAAAGAAGCTTGAAAAAATGAGAAGACGGTTTGTTTCTGATGTATCACATGAGCTTAAGAATCCCATTAGCATGATTCAGGGATATGCTGACGGATTAAAGTACAACATACCAAAGACAGAAGAAGATAAGGCTTATTATTACCAGGTTATTGTAGAAGAATCTTTAAAAATGAATAGATTGATTAAAGATCTTCTGGATCTTTCAAGCTATGAATCAGGCAGTTTTACTTTAAATAAAGAAATACTGGATCTGGCTTGGATTGTAAAAGATAATCTGGAAAAGCTAAGCAGCCAAATTAGTAGTAAAGGGTTGTCTGTAAGGTTTGAGGGGGCAGGGCAGTGTCTTGTGTTTGGAGACTCCTTGAGACTGGGACAGGTAGTTGTTAATCTTCTTACCAATGCATTAAAGTATGTGAATGAAAAAGGGATAATCATAATTAAATTCTGTAAAATAAAGGATAAAATAAGCTTAACAATTGCTAATACAGGTCCATTGATCCCTGAAAAAGAGCTTGAACAAATCTGGAGTAGTTTTTACCAGATAGATAATACAAAAAAAGGCAGTGGACTGGGACTTGCCATTGTTAAGAGCATAGTTTCACTTCACGAGGGAAACTGCAGGGCATATGTTAACGGTGAATTTAATTGCATTGAAATAATAATATAATTGTTCGAAGGACAAAAGGGAACTGTTCTCAGTCCCCTTGATTTTTCACCTAATTTCTATTAAGATTTTTTCTACCAACAATTTGTAAAGATATTCCTGTAGGAGCATAAATAATAAAATCAAAGTTATCATTAAAATCAAAATTATCTCTATATTTCTTAAATTGTGCTAGAGTAAGCCAATCTGCCACTTGATAAGCTACTGATTGCTTCTTTGTAAAGTCTTCAAGCTTTATTCCATTATCCTGCTTGATTATTTTAAATAAGTCACTCTCGCCTCTACTTATTTTTTCCAGTTTCTGTGACTTTCTTACCTGTATATAGTCTCTATCCCAGTCTTTGACCTCTATCTTTGCATCTTCAAAGTCAATCATTACCGGTTTTGAATTATCAATTTGTACTTTATCAAGAACTATTACTTCTTTACTCAAATTTCCATAAGAGCTTGTAATTCCAATACCAACTGTAGATATTATAAAACAAACTAAAAGTACAATAATAAACTTTCTAATCATTTTACCTCCCCCATTCTTTTAAGAAAGTTTTTACCTGACACATGAGATATTATAGTATAAACAAGAAACCCAAGTATAAAAATCAAAGCCAGCTTTTTCATTATTTTATTACCTCCATTCTTTTAAGTGGAATGTAAGCTAAAATATGGTAAATAACTGTCAATACCCATAGTTTAATTGATAGAATTAATACTGATTGTTCAAAAAATATAAATTTAAAAGCATGAAGAAAAGCTATTCTAATGAATGGAAAAGCAATTATAGTAGCTATTACCAAACCCATTATTATGGAAGTATGTAATTTAAATCTATGAAAATACATTGAAACAAAGTATATGCATGAGATACCGAATACCATATAACAAAATGATGTCCACATTCCTATACCAAAAATTGAGAAATTAATTTCGTTGAAAAAAACAAATCCTTTAAATAATAGCTCCATTATCTTACCAAAAATATTTTCGATAAAAGAAAATGTTATAATAGAAATTAAAAATATAATTGACCCTATTATAACAAATAAGAAGTTTCCAATAGCAAATATATCTCTATTAATTGGAAATACAAATTTTTGACCTATATATTTATTACTCATTTTAACAAACATTCCAATTGAAAACGTAATAATAGCTATGCCATATCCTGAGGTTAACATACCAGCATTATTAGAACTTTGAGTATCCGATAGTATTAGAATCAATGCAGAAATTATATAATTGAATATCATTGTACCTCCTATAATTGCGGTACTAGTTATAAAAATACTCTTAAAGTCAAATAATGAGCCTAATAAAAAGCCTTTCAAAGAATTTGTAAATTTACTTCTCAAAGCCATTAAATCCACCTTCCCTTCCATTCTTAGTCAAATTAATACATACATCCTGGGAATTCATTTTACTGATATCTACTCCTTTACTTTTTAAATAATTAAAGTTCTCATCTATCAGATCATTTTTGATTCCTACAATAATTGAGTTCCCAAGCTCTTCCCTGCTTAATACGCTTTTATTTTCTATAAATTTATTTATAACATCCTTCTTACCATTTAGAATCACTCCGTAATTCTGTATGGTTTCTATTGGTTCATGAAAAACCAATCCTCCATTTTTAATTAGTACTATTTCTTCAAGAAGATTTTCAATTTCACTTAGTAAATGGCTTGAAATAATTATTGTACGTGGATGGTTGATAAAGTCCTTAAGTAATATATTATAAAATTCTTTTCTTACAGCAGCATCCAATCCTAATGTAGGTTCATCCAGTAATGTTAATGGCATTCTGCTGCTGATTCCTATTATTATATTGAATTGAGTCTTCATTCCTCTGGATAGCTTCTTGTATTTTTGTTTTTCATTCAATTCAAAATATTCTAACAGCTTATTGGCAAAAGTATCATCCCAATTTTGATAATAAGTCTTTGCGAGATATAATATATCCTTTAATCTTAATCCTTTATCATATTGAATTTCTTCATCAATAAATATCATCTTTGATATTACATTTAAATTATCAAATATCTCTTCCCCCCAAAGTTTTATATCTCCTGATGTAGGTCTAATATATCCGGCACATGTTTTTAAAAAAGTTGTTTTTCCTGCTCCATTTCTTCCAATCAACCCTATAATTTTGTTTTCATCTATTGATAACGAAAGATTATTAATAGCTTTTTTTTGCTTATATTGTTTAACAAGATTATTACAAGTAATTACGCTCATCCTGTCTCTCCTCCCTCATACTTGTCTATTCTTTTTTTTAATTCTTCACTACTGATTCCTAATTTTTTGGCTTCTAACAAAATATCTATTAACAGAGTTGAAAAAAATTTTTCTTTTCTTTTTTCCTGAATCATTTCTTTTGCTCCTTCACTAACATGCATACCTAACCCTCTCTTCTTATACAATATTCCTTCCTGCACTAATAAATTAATCCCTTTAGCTGCTGTTGCAGGATTTATATTAAACTGTTTTGATATCTGATATTGCGAATATGCTTGCTCATTTTCCTGCAATACACCATTTAATATGTCATCTTCAATACCTTCTGATATTTGCATATATATTGGTTTTAAGTTATTTTGGTCAATGTTCATTTCTTCACCACCGTTCTACTACATTACTTATGTAATGTAGTATATAATCTTTTGAATATATTGTCAATAAGGAAGCGTCTGAGATTGAGGATAAAATTCAAA
>CAYYEC010000436.1:0-531 GCA_964470745.1 uncultured Eubacteriales bacterium
GTTTTATATAGAGCAAGGATACATTTAGCATAGAGTTTGTGGAACATAGCGTACTATATTTTAAGGAGTTGTTTACTATGCTTTTTGTGGGTATTGATGTTGCTAAAGCAAAACATGATTGCTGTATTATTGATTTAAATGGTGCAATTATTACTGATTCTCTACGTATTGCTAATTCTAAGGACGGATTTGAAACCCTCTATTCCACTATTATTTCAATCTTAAATTCTAATGATTTAAGCTAAGAAGCAATTGAACATATCCCAAGTTCTTCAAACATAGGTCTCATGCTTTCAGAATATACCAATAGAAGCAAAATTCTAATTTTTTACTATTCATTGTGTTACTCTTCCCTTTGTCCTATAAAAATTCTTAATATAAAAAAATATAGCTTAAATCTATTAACTAATATCAGCTATTTGTGAGATATATTAAAAGTATCTAATATTCACTTTAATTAGCTTTTTGTACATTATATTTTTAGCATTACTCAATCCATTGGCTATTTCTTCTAATTCAATAGCATTTAAA
>CAYYEC010000436.1:541-3730 GCA_964470745.1 uncultured Eubacteriales bacterium
CATTTAAACGTTTCTCGGATATTTCTTGGGCAGTATTTAAATCCCATTGAGTTTCTGCTAAATTTAATAGATCTTTAAACCCCTTGTTGTAGTACTTCTCATATTAATACTTTTAATTCAAATTTTCATTAAAATTCATCAGCTTAAGAATAACTGCAGACTTCTATAAATAATACAAAATGGTTTTGTATGCAGTTGAATTTCTAATCTTTCTCAAAAATCACTTCATGCATAACTTTCAAAACCGTTCTCAGAATACTAAAATTGTTTGGAGTTATGCCCATTTTATTCCATCCATAATCTTTACATGTGAAAAATGACTTCCCATTATATACAATTTTTATTCTTGCCATGCAGCTTTCAGGCGATGCAGTTCCATATCCTGGAATACATTCTGGGTCACACCTGTTCATATTGTCAAATACATATTGAGATATCTCTGGTGAGTCACTACTTAGCTTTTGAAACAGTTTTGTTGTTTGAGACGTATCAAGAATCCACCTGATATAGTGAAAGAAGTTTTTAGTTTCATATGAGTTAATATGACAATAATACACAACACCAACTTTGTTTGAGTAAGATATTCTAAAGCCAAAATCTCCATAGCATTCAATTTTTCGTCTGAATTTCATCTGCTTCAAATAACAATCTGTTTCACTGACTTCATTACTTAAAGACGACTGTAATAGTTTCAACAAATCTGTCATATCCAGTGAAAATGTCGGTCCCAATATTCTGAAATCACATCTGCAAAAATGACGCAGACCGTTCTTTTTATCCTTTGAACATGCTTTTGCCAGGTATGACAATGCCAATAGCATTTTTATGTATTTTTTATTTGTAACCACAACTTCCGCACCTTCATGAAATTGTAGCCCTAATTGCAATAATGCATCAAATAGAGTATTTGATTTGATCTTTTTCTTTTTACTTTCTAACAATTCATTAAACACAGACAAATTAATTAAAAGTGTTCCGTTATTCGGCTGCCCAAGTTGTCCTATTTTAAACAAAAAATCTATAACGCCATCTTTTACTACCCTCGCAACATTTAACCTCTTTTCGTTTATCCTTGATTCAGTTGTATATTCCTCAATAGGAATTGCATATTTCTTTGGGTATTCATACATATCCTTATATAAATTTTGAAAAAACCTATACAAGTCATACTCAGCCTCTATAAAATTTTCTGACTTGCTTATGTCTAACCCTTGTGGAATTACTTTATAAAATGAGGATAGGTTAGCACCCATCCTCCAAGTATACCATTGTGCGTATGTATCAAATTTATCTTTAAATATAGTAAAGTCCATTTTCACACTTCCTTCTTTATAGGAACAAATATTGAAGCTGAATGCCCTTGATGGAAACGCACCAAATCACAATTGTCACTATCTCTCATATACTGAGGATTCTCTTTGAAAAATACTTCATTAATAACTTCATATAATGCTGCAGGGTTATCATTATTTATTTCCAACTGAGTTAAATGTACATATAATCCACCTTTTAATGTTACAGTACTAATCCCTTCAGGCAAATTATCAAAGTCTGAAACCTGTGCTCCAAAACAACTATACATTATATTATTTTCATATAAGCCAAACCCAATAAAGTCTTGAATATATGGTTTTCTATTTGGCAACCGGTCAACATCATCTTTATACTTCACAAAGTACTCAGATATTACATCAATTCCATATTTAGCCTCACTTTTTATACCTGCAAACCCTAATTCAGGCAATGTCACTATTTGATAGTTAATCGTATCGTATTTTTCTTTCTCAGTTGCAGGAATTTTTACAGGCTCATATGCATGCAACATTTCCGCACTTTTATTGAAAATCTGGTATGGTAAACGTTGCTTATCATATACATAATTCGTCTCTTTCCTAAATCCTCCTGTGAAGTAGTCCCATACTTCATACCTTCCAGTTCCTGCTATTTTATTCATTTTTGCAAACATTCCACTCGGGCAAATGCAGGTAGCTGTATTAACAGGCAAGCCCTCTGGCAAATTTTCAAAGCTGTCAACTTCAATACCAATTATATATTCAAAAGCTCCTCCTCCCTGTATGTTTGTTGAAACACCAATATATTTCCCTGGATTTTTATTAGCAAACATTTTTTCAAGTAAATCAATTGATCCATTCTTTAAATATTTTTCTGCCACACTTATAAAGCCAATCATTGATTCGGGGGTCATTACCGTCTTTATCCCAATAACCTTCATCTCCCCTTTTTCAACTATACAACAATTATCATTTACTTTTTTCACCACAGACTCATTTTTTACTTCATTACTTGTAGCAGCTAATTCTACAACTGTAGGTACTTTTTCAGGACCAAAATTTTTTGGATTGTTCTGATTGCAATTACAATCATTTTTCGAATTAGAAACAGCTTCATTTACACTCATATTAGCCCTCCCAAATTGTTTTTATTTTAATCATAGTATCATGTTTTTTATAAAAAATCTTATCCATTTGAGACAAATATACTCTGAAAAACATTTATGTAACTTTTCGTATAGGTAAGTAACAGGATAAATCAATATTATCAGTATAATTAGTCCAATTATGAATTCTATACATTGAAAACCACTGACCACATTTTATGTAATCTTTATTATTACTAATAAAGTTAAATAGCTTCTGAAGTACAACGAATGTATTTTTAAGTGCAGGGCATGATATTTTTGCGTAAGTACCGCTATGTATTACATTAGAATAAATATTGAATCGAAAATATCATTTGAGTTATTTGATAATGGAACAGCACATTGATACCAATTCCCCTTTTTATCCATGCCGGAACTTATATAAAAAACATTTCCTATCTCATAATTAACCACATATTTTAAATAATAAATTAATGCATTTGATGCTTCATACTCTGCATTTATTCCATATTTTTACATACTAACAACTTAATTTCAGGCAAATCTTCGATAGTAATTTCGAAATCTTTATCTTTTTTTGTAATAGGTAAATAAAGGCTAACTTTCTTTACAATACCGCTTTTCATATAATATTCTTCGAAACACATATGTTGTCCAAACCAAAAATCACTTTGGGGCAACCATTTATTATAAAGCATATTCCAACAGTTTTGTACCATTATACCATCAAATTCCACGGCAATTTCATGAACCCACTTCCTGCCAAAACCCTTTTCAAGAGTTTTTTA
>CAYYEC010000437.1:0-3730 GCA_964470745.1 uncultured Eubacteriales bacterium
GTATATGATTATCTTTTATCATTACTCCATCTGAAAGGCAAAATCTGTGATTTGTCCCACCACCTGCTTTCACAGCAGATTTTTCAAGATATCTTAAGCCAGGTGTAGTTTTTCTTGTATCTACTACTTTTACAGGTAAATCTTTAACTTTTTTACAGTACTCATTAGTTTTCGTAGCTATACCCGATAGCCTTTGTAAAAAGTTCAGAGCCGTTCTCTCACCCTTTAGAATAGCTCTTGCATTTCCTTTTAACCAAGCTATTTTTTCACCTTTTTCTACTACTTCACCATCTTTTTTAAACCTTACAAATTCTATCTGACTATTAAGTATGGAGAATACTCTTTCACATACGTCAAGACCCACAATAATCCCAGTTTCTTTAGCAATCAGATATGCTTCTGTTGTAGTGTTCTCTCTAATTGTATTATCAGTGGTAATATCTCCTAAAGGCATATCCTCTTTAAGTGCAGCCATTATAATATCATCAATATGTAATTTATCTAACATAAAAAACCTCCATTTTTTTGAATTGAGAATAGAAGTAAAATAATATAAATCGCATATTATTTTACTTCTATTCTCAATTCTCAATAATTATATTTCTCTTCCAATTAGTATCATCTGTTTTATCAAAGTCGGAGCGAAAGTGAGCTCCTCTACTTTCTTCTCTTTCTAAGGCAGACTTGATTACTAATCTTGCAAGTGTAATCATATTTTTTATCTCAAAATATTCGATTGTTCTATCATCAAAATCTTTTAAAAGGTCGTAAAAATTCTCAATTTCATTTTTTGCATTCAACAGACCATCTTCATTCCTTATTATTCCAACATTTAGAGTCATTATTTCTTGTATTTTAGTTTTAATTTTTTTATAGTCAATATCTTTATAAACTCTATCTGCTTTAAATGAAATTTTCAGTTCTCTATTTTTCAAGCCACTATCCATTAAATATTCATTAACTTCTTGACCAATTTTGTTTCCAAAAACTAATCCCTCCAGGAGTGAATTACTGGCAAGTCTATTTGCACCATGGATACCATTACACGCCACCTCTCCACAGGCGTAAAACCCTTTAATATTTGTTCTTCCATATATATCTGTACGAATTCCACCCATGCAGTAATGCTCAGCCGGTGCTACTGGTATATAATCTTTAGAAATATCTATTCCATATTCTAAACAAGTCTTATATATATTCGGGAAACGTTTTATTAGGAATTCTCGGTCTTTATGGGTTATGTCCAGATACACATTCGTAGTCTTGGATTTATTCATTTCCTCAAAAATTGCTCTGGAAACAACATCTCTTGGGGCCAATTCTTTTAATTCATGATATTTCGGCATGAACCTCTCACACTTATTATTTCTAAGAATCGCTCCTTCTCCCCGTACCGCTTCTGATATAAGAAAGGATTTATTATCTGGATGAAATAATACCGTAGGATGAAATTGAATAAATTCCAAATCCATAAGTTCACTGCCTGCCCTATAGGCAAAGCTAATACCATCACCTGTAGCAACTTCCGGATTCGTAGTATTTAAATACAATTGTCCAAATCCACCAGTGGCACATATTACCACTTGAGACAAATATGCTTTTACAGTATTTTTATTTTCATTAAAAATCAAAATACCTCTACAAATATTATCTTCTGTCAGCAAGTCTATAACAAATGTTCTTTCCTCAATTTTTACATTTTCCCTAGTCTTTACAATACTTATAAGCTTATCACATACTTCTTTTCCCGTATAATCTCCTGTGTGTATAATTCTATTTTTACTATGAGCCCCTTCACGAGTCAGTGACAATTCATTTGAGTTTTTTTTATCGAAATTAACTCCTAGCTGGCATAAATCCTTAATATTTCCAGCTGCTTCATTAACCAATGTCCAAACGCTGTCTTCGTCACATAATCCAGCACCTGCATAAATAGTATCCTTAAAATGAAGTTCAGGAGAATCCTCTTTATCAAGAGATACAGCAATACCACCCTGTGCCAAAACCGAATTACTTATATCTATAGTATCCTTTGTAATAACGGCAATATTATATTTCTCTGAAATCTTTAAAGCTGTATAAACTCCAGCAATTCCACTACCGATTATAATTACATCACGGTACTCTTTTTCTATTGTATTTAAATCAAAGTCTATGAGGTACCTATTCAAAATTTGTTCCTTCTTTCAAATTATACTTTGGGCTATTAAAAAATAACTCCCACAATATTTTCACTACCAATACTATTCATACAAGCTATGTGAAAAATGTGAAGTTATTTTTTGACTACATGAAAATTCTTTATTGGATTTCTAACATCTTGTCTAATGATTTTCTAGCCTTTTGTATAACTTCATCTTTAAGCTCTATTTTATATTTCATTTCGTTTAAAGCATTATATACACTTTCTAAACTTATTTTCTTCATATTTGGGCAAATCAAACCTTGTGATAGTAGATAAAAAGTCTTGTCAGGACTATCTTTTTTAAGCTTATACAATACTCCCATTTCAGTACCAATAATAAACTTTTCATGGTCAGATTTGGCCGCAAAATCGATAATTTGCTTAGTGCTTCCAACAAAATCAGCTTTATCAACAATCTCAGGTTTACACTCCGGATGGACTAAAAGTAAAGCATCTGGGTGCAAGCTTTTTACTTTGTTAACTTCTTCAAGCTTTATTCTATGATGAGTAGGACAATATCCTTCCCAAAATATAATGTTTTTTTGTGGAACCATTTGGGACACAAAGTTGCCTAAATTTTGATCAGGTACAAATATTATATCTCTTTCTTTTATTGAGTTAACTACATTTATGGCATTTGAAGAAGTACAACAGATATCACTTTCTGCTTTTACTTCTGCGGATGAATTTACATAACATACAACCTTTGCATTAGGATATGCTTTTTTTACTCTTCTTAATGAACTGGCTGTAACCATGTCAGCCATAGGACATCCTGCGTCAATTTCAGGTAAAAGAACAGTCTTTTCAGGAGACAATATTTTAGCACTTTCAGCCATAAAGTGCACACCACAAAATACAATTGTTTTCGCTTCATTTGTAGCACAATATTTACTTAAAGCAAAAGAATCTCCAACTATATCTGCTATTTCTTGTATATCATCATTTTGATAATTATGGGCGACTATCACTGCATCTTTTTCTTTCTTTAATTCAGTTATTCTCTCTATTAATTTAATTTTATCCATAATAATATAAATTACACCGCCTAAATATATATTTGCAGTCGAGTTTTTAAGTAAGGTACTGTAGTTTATTTTAATACTAATATATATATTTGTAAAGCCCAAAACTCAAATGACAATGGGTGCAGTTCCTTAGTGTCACATGAGATCATGCGACATTAAGGAACTGCACCCATTGTCATTTTACCATATTGTTACTTTAACACCTTTTAAATTTTTCCATTTATCCTGTCAAAAAAATTATATCCGAAAGGACTTATAGTAAATATTTCCAGCAACATCCCAAAACAGGTTGCCATAACATATTTATTTACTTCCATGTACAATAAAGACACTACCAATAAAGACCAGATAGAAATATGTATTAATGACAGCTTTTTAAACTTCTTTATATCATTTTCATCCGTTATCCTTTTATTTGGAGTATCCTTTGGAGCCCATTTTATTATTACTGCTACAGCTGAGATACAAGTAATTGCAAAAAGTATAATAAGGTATATTGGGTTCCACAGCTGATAAG
>CAYYEC010000438.1:0-3725 GCA_964470745.1 uncultured Eubacteriales bacterium
GTTCAAGGTCTATAGAGAATTTCTTACCAATATACATAACTGAATTTATAATATCATCAAAAGATGCTGTTTTTCTTGGTGTATTATATTTCTCATCAATAATATCAATAAGCAATCCATGCCGTAAAGAAACCAGCGGCGCATACATCTCATCAGATGAGGTCATTTCAATGAACCTGTAGAATAATATTACTGATGGAAGAAGTATTTCCGCCTGGGATCTGGTTATATTAAAGGAATCAATTATTTGGTCTGTTGTCATACTGTGGATTTTCAAGTATAAATTTTTTAATGATTTTTTATTTAAGACTCTAAGATCAGAGTTGACATAATTTGACTCACAAATAGATATAATAGTATTTAATTCTCCGCCTAATCCAATAAAATTTTTTACATTCATTTTTTTTATAAGAGGCTTCAAAAAATCTATCCTACTATCTATAAATTCTTCCATTACACTTGGAAAATCTAGAGTAAGCTTTTCCAGGCTTGATAAAATTTCACTTAGTCTTAATATTCCGGCTTTTACATACTCAGTAAGCATAAGCTTGTTATCCAGATATACTGATATTTCGATTCCACCTGAACCTATATCTAAAATCATTAAGCTTTCATTGTTTATTTCTTTCTTTTCAGGCTCATAATACCTGATTCCTTTATACATTAAAAATCTTTCTTGTGCATTATTAATTATTTCTATACTTAGACCGGTTTTTATTCGAATTTGTTCCAGGACATATTCTCTATTTTGAGCTTCACGGATACCACTTGTACATACGGCTCTATAATACTTAATATGATAATCTTTCATAAGTTTTGAAAAGCCCTTTAAGGTTTTGCATGTTTCATTTATTGTCTGGACCTGTATTCTGCCAAATGAAAACGTATCTCTTCCCATATTTGTAGGTCTTTTCAAATCCTCCAATAAAACTATTTCACCCTCTTTATTTATTTGAGCAATAGCCATACGAATTGAATTTGTTCCTACATCAATAGCTGCTACAGTATAAATTTTGTATTTATCCATAAAATTGACCCCTTATATATTGTAGTAACGTATTAAATATATATTTATAGATAATACGAAAATATTCAATATTATTACTCACCCTTAGTATTACCTGTATTTGATAAATTAAATATAGATAATACTATAGATTTCGTGTAAATGATTCTACCTTTCAATTTAATTTATGCGAAATCTATACCTATAAAACTCATTAAACGAACAAATATCAATTTAATGTAGAATCATTTGAGCGTTTAATATAATATACTACAAAAAAAGAAAAATTATTTTAAATACTTATTTATGTTTAAAATATTAGCAAAACTGCTTAGGGATATTAAAAAACAAATATATCGATATTTAATTAAAAGCAAAAGAAGTATGTAGTTTTTGTTAATCCCCTATGTAATATTTTACCCTTTATCTTAATCTCAATCTCAATCTTAATCTTTATCTTTATATTCTATCATATATATGTTGAAAAAACCGAAGTTAACAAAAGCTTAACATATTTTTGTAGAATAATGCCATTATTTACAGGATGATTTTGCAGCATATTTTAGTATATAATATAGATTATAGATTATGTAAACTAAAACACAGTTTATGTAAAAAACAATTAAACTATTTGAATAAAGGGGCTGATATTTAGTGCGACGGATAGCTAAAAGCGTAATGGCTATTTGCATTATGTTAACTATTTTAACGATGCAGGCAATTAGTGCCCGAGCAGAACAAAATAGCACAACGGAGGTGCTGGTAAACAACAAATCTGTTTTAGGATGTATATGGAGTTATAACGGAAATGAAATGTTGCCTGCTGAAGAATTTGCAGAAGCTTTGGGTGGAACATTTAAGTATGAAAGCAGTAAGAGCACTGGAACAATAACCTTGAAAGATAAAGAAATTGAAATAGTATTTAAGATTGATAGTGACATAGTAAAGTTAAATGGCAAGTACATAAAATCTCCTGTTCCGATGAAAATAAATAATTTTAGAATAATGATACCTGTAAAGTTTACCGCTGAATGTTTAGGATTAAAGGTATATGAGCATTATAAAAATAATTCAATTATGCTATTTGCATCTGAAAATGGCAATATAGCATATAAAGTAAAGCCTGGTGACACATTATGGATTCTATCAGCAACATTTGGCACATCTATAGCGAAAATACGGGAGTTAAGTGGATTAACAAGTGATTGGTTGTATATTGGGCAGCAATTAGTTGTTAAGCAGGTGGAAGAATCAACTACAACATTTGAAGGATTAACATCAAAAAGTGCAACAATATTTAAAGGCCCGGGATTTAGCTCTGGAGATGTTAATTATCTAAAAGCCTGGACAAGTATCCGGATAGAAGGTAAGATAGGGGAATGGTACAAGGTTTCAACTCCAAAGGGTGATGGATATACATATAGTAGTGTTACATATGTAAGGCAGGATATTAATGATGATAATACACAAAGTAGTTTTTTCTCAAACTATATAGATACAGATAAATCAAAAAACTATATAGAATATAATGATTATGTAGTACAAATGGGTGACAGCATATGGTATAAAGCAGAAAAATTAGGAGTTTCCGTATATGAAATAGCAAGCGCAAATGGTATTTCTACTGACGCGATACTTCAAATTGGCCAATTGCTTAAAATACCGGAACATATTATACCAGTAAAAGAAACTAACGGAGAGGAATATGGAGAAATTTTAGATTGGTTTGAAGAAGGTCAATATATTTTTCCAATAGGTAAAGCTGGTAGACTAGTGGATTTGGAAACTGGAAAGAGCTTCATGGTACAAAGAACTATGGGAGCGAATCACTCAGATACTGAAACGCTGACTACCGCAGATACAAACACAATGAAAGAAATTTTCGGTGGGAATTGGACCTGGGAAAGAAGACCGTTTATACTTGAGGTTGATGGTAGAAAGATTGCGGTTTCAGTTGCTGGCATGGCTCATGCAGGTGTAGATGGTGTTCCTTTCTTAGAGAATGTAGATAATAGAAGTGATGATTGGGGATATGGACCAAATTATGACAGAATATCTGGAAATGGTATGGATGGACATTTTGATGTATATTTCCTAAATTGTTTAAGACACAAGGATAATAAAATCGACCCTGAGCATCAGCAAAATGTGATGATAGCCGGGGGATTAAGATAGTTACAAAAGATAAAAATTAATAAGAAGGATAAAAAGTCAAAGTTTATAATTTTGGCTTTTTATCTTTTTTAATGAAATATAAGAGCCATATATCTTATACACTCTAAAATAAAAAATGTAAGCTTATATAAATAATGAATTGAGTAAAATTCTAAATTTGAATAAATTATTATTTTTCACCTAAAGATTGACATAAAGTATTGGTTTAAGTATAATTATACGCATTAGTAATAAATGGCTTCAATGTTCGTGAATAATGGATATGTATAGGTATTTGCGAATATAGTTCGGATATTAAGGAGTTGTGTGACATTGACTTATTCATATTGGGGTATTCCTTATGGGTCAAAAAATTTAGTGTACGCTTTAAAGATTGAATTTTGTAACGCCATAATTATCTAAGAGGAGGTATGACCAGATGAATATTGCTTGTTTATTTGATATACATGCTAATTATCCAGCATTGAAGGCTGTAATGAATGATTTGAAAAAATATAGTATTGATAAAATTGTTGTTGGAGGGGATTTTCTTTCGGGGCCAATG
>CAYYEC010000439.1:0-3718 GCA_964470745.1 uncultured Eubacteriales bacterium
GCATATTATTTAAAAAATTAAATCAAATCTTTCCCCTGGCGACTTTTATTATTAATATTACTGGGGCAATACTACTAGGTATACTTATAAAGCTGCATTTGGATAACAATTTATATATTTTTATAGCAGAAGGTTTTTTAGGTTCTTATACCACATTTTCAACATTTATGTATGAAGGATTTTCTTTATTTAAAGGCAATAGGCCACTAAATGCATTTGCATATATACTCAGTTCAACTGTTCTGGGAGTATTTGGGTTTTATTTAGGGTATAATATATAGAATAAAGGCTTAAAGAATTCTCATTTAGTAATTAAGGAACCAATAATGCCTGAGCTTTATGGATTGAAAAAATAACAGTTGACGTTAAAATGTATAAATAATATAATGTAATTACAATTTAATATCTTGTTAGGTGAGGCTCCTATACAGAAACACGCTGCTACCCGGAAACGTCGAAAGACGCCAATGGGTCAACAGGCACTACCGGATTAAGGTTTTGCTTAATGTAGCTGGTCGGTTTAAACCTAAGCTGTATAGTGCTAAAGCTCAACGAGGGGAGAAGGCATAGAATTTTTTATGTATATTTAATTCCGCTCGAGCGGATTTTTTATTGCCTGAAAAACTTTTAATTTTTAGCTCTTCTCTATAAACTGATTTTAACAAGGGGTGATTGACATGATTGAAATTTTTAGAACAGTTGAGCCAAGAAACGAATTGATACTCATAGACAATATAGAGAAAGGGTGCTGGATAAACTTAATTACTCCTACAGCTGATGAGTTAAATTATATTCAAAATGAGTTAGAGATAGTTCCAAATTTTTTAAGAGATCCACTAGACGAAGAAGAAAAGGCCAGAATAGATGTTGAGGAAGATCAGACACTTATTATTGTGGATATTCCATATGTATATGAAGATGAGAATACATTAAAATTTGAGACAATGCCATTAGGTTTGCTGGTGAAAGATGATTATATTATTACGATTTCGTCAAAAGATAGTTTCATAATTGACACCTTTAGAAACAAAAAAATAAGAGAACTTTACACATTTAAAAAGACCAGATTTATACTTCAAATACTGTTTAATGTAGCAAAAGACTACTTAAAATACTTAAAACATATTGATAAGAAAACAGATGATTTAGAAAAAACACTGCATAAATCCATGAGAAATAAGGAACTTTTTAAATTACTTGAATTAGAAAAGAGTCTTGTATTCTTTACTACATCATTGAAATCAAATGAGATAGTTATGGAAAAGCTTTTAAGAGGCAAATATATTAAACTGTATGAGGAAGATCAAGATTTGTTGGAAGATGTTATAATAGAAAATAAACAGGCGATAGAAATGGCAAACATTTATAGCTCCATATTAAGTGGAATGATGAGTGCTTTCTCATCAGTTATATCAAATAATTTGAATATTGTCATGAAGTTTCTCACTTCCGTCACTATCGTAATGGCAATACCTACAATGATATATAGCTTTTATGGAATGAATGTTGATTTGCCTTTTGCCGGTAATGCTTCTACAGGCAATCCTCTTGCATATTTGTATATATTGCTGGGGTCATTGGTAGTTTCACTAATAGCAATATTCTTTTTATCTAAAAGACAAATGTTTTAAACGAAGTAAAATATTTAGCGATTCTTTTTCGCCATGTCTTTGTGAAAACAACGATGGAAGGCGAAAACCATAGAAGAGGTTAATACTTTACGAGTAAACGAAGTAAAATATTTAGCGATTCTTTTTCGCCGTGTCTTTGTGAAAGCAACGACGGAAGGCGAAAAGTGTAGAAGATGATTAATATTTTACGAGTTAAGGCCTATTAATAATTAAATGGATATAGTAAGTACATTTTTACTTATTATATCCATTTTTTATTTCAGTAATTTCTTAAAAACATTAATTTTGTTAATAAATGGCAGTTCTAAATCGGTAAATGCTGCAATCGCTAATAGTCCACCAATAAGAAGTACAAGAATAAGTATAAGTATAAAGACATTTCTTCTTATATTACTTTTTCTTCTTGAAGCATATGTAATACCTGAAATTCTCATCTAAGGTTCCTCCAGTCAAGCATTTTAAGAAGCTAAATCCATAATAAATTCCTTTTTGAAAACCTATGGCCCATTGCCCCTCGCCTATTATTATATTTTTATTTTGGAAGGATGTAAAGGACAATTTCCAACTATGAAAGGATTTAAATAATTATATTGAAAAAATTTAATTAAAGTATGGAAATATGTCTATATGTATGTTAGAATATGCTTATATTTGCAAAATAATGTAGAAAAATTAGAGAATGGTTAATTCCCCAGAAAAGGAAGTTGGAGATAACGAACAATAAAATTTAATTCTAGAGTTCGACATCTATGAAATATCTCTCAAAAATTAACCATAAAAATATTTTATAGAGGTACACATATGGAGATTGGTCAAATATTTAAAGAAAAATACAAAATAGTTAAATTACTTGGACAAGGTGGAATGAGTAGAGTATACCTTGTTGAAAACATTAAGTTATCAACTTTTTGGGCACTAAAAGTAATAGATAGAAGTATAAGTTCAAAAATAGATATTATGGCTGAAATCAATATATTAAAAAAACTTGAGCACTCTTCACTACCCAGGATATTTGATGTTTTTGAAGACGAGTTTAGTATATATATTATTGAGGACTATATTTCTGGCATTTCCCTGGATAAAGAACTTAAAAATAAGGGAAGCTTTACAGAAGGTCAGGTTATAGATTGGTCAATTGAAATATGTAAAGTGCTAATCTATTTACATAATATTAAGCCAAATCCAATCATTTATAGGGATATGAAACCATCAAATATAATAATAACAAATAATGGGATGATAAAACTAATTGATTTTGGAATAGCTAGAGAATATAAAGGTAGCTGTACCGATGATACAGTTTACATTGGCACAAGAGGATATGCAGCTCCGGAACAATAAGGAATAGGCCAAACAAATAAAATGACAGATATTTATAGAATGGGTGTAACCATATTTGAATTATTAACAGGTATAAAGCCTGAAGAAATACAGAGTCAAGTTCAGAATATTAAGTTAACTTATCCAGGTCTTTCTGAAGAGATTGTAAAAATAATCACAAAATGTACTTTTTTACATCCAGAGGATAGATATCAATCTGTAGAAGAGCTGTTATATGATTTAAATTATTTATTTAATAAAAATAGAATTTCGGATGAAGACAATAGTGCTAATAATTCACCAAAAGAGATATTTGTATTTAGAAAGCTAATTTTGACAATATGGGGTAATGCAGAGTTTGCTGCTGAAATAAGCTATTTTGCAGCTAAGCTGACAGATTATAAAATTCTGCTCATAAATCTGGATTTTATTTCTCCTAAGCTTGAAATATATCTGAACATATATAAGAAAAATAAAGACAAGTCCAGTAAAAAAGAGAAGGATTTAAAGGGACTTTATGGGTTGAATAGTTATATTTCCAAAGGTAAGGTCACTCTAAAGGATTTTGAAAATTCATCCATAAAGCTTAATGAAGTAGATAATTTATATATTTTAAAAGAACAATGTGATGTAGAAAATTTATTAAAATTTGAAGAAATTGATATAGAAAAAATTCTTAATTATGCATATAGATATTTTGATTTAACATTTATTTCTGTTAGCAAATCAATTTTTGATAAATATGCACAAATACCGCTGATGATATC
>CAYYEC010000440.1:0-3715 GCA_964470745.1 uncultured Eubacteriales bacterium
TATATAGTTTAGGTTTATGAAGAACTAATAATGTAACTAATCATAAACCATATAGAAAGGAGTGGTTAGAATAGAAACAGTAAGCGCAGTAAATGGAAAGTACCGTGAAAACTCTGATTTGGGCTTTAACCAATATTACAAAGACTATTATACTGTAATATATAAGCATACTTCATATCTTACAGGTAATATTCAGGCGGCAGAAGATATAACTCAAGAGGTTTTTATCAAACTTTATAATAATCCGCCAAAACACTCTAATGTGATAGCATGGCTTTCAAAAATAGCAAGCAATTTATCATATAATTATCTAAGAGATGAAAAAAGAAAAAAAGGAAAAGAAAAGGTACTTTTAGAAGACAATAAAATTATAAGTATAGAAGATGCAGCAATAAAAAACCAGGAAATTCGATTAATTAGAAAGATTCTGGATGGCTTGCCGGAAAGAGATAGGATATGTTTGCTCCTTAAGTTTTCCGGATATAAGTACAACGAGATTTCTGAAATAATTGGAGTAGAGAAGAGCTCGGTTGGAACTATTCTTGCAAGAAGCCAGAAGAAATTTATGGTCAAATATAATGGAGGGATTTAATTATGAAATGCTTGGATAATGGAACCATTCAATCATATATAGATGGTGAATTAGAAATTAATGAGAAGAAAAATATTGAAAATCATATATTAACATGCGATAAGTGTGAGAGAGCTATTGTTAATGCAAAGAATATTGATGATTTTGTTTTTGAAAAAATCAGCATTTACAAAGAGAATAACAGCCAGTCAATAAATCCGAAGATTCCTGAGTTTGTAAATAATAGGAGAAATAATGCAGCCGAACATCCTAAGAAAAACTTCTTAAATTTCTTATACCAATACAGGAAGATAGCTGCTATGATTTGTGTGTGCTCATTAGTGGCATTGAGTGTAACAGTTCAGCCCGTAAGAGCATTTATAAAAGAAACATTGCATATTTTCCGGGTGGAAAATGTTAAAGGATTTTCATTAGACATAGCGGATTTAAATGAAATACAATCAAAGCTTAGAAGTAAGCAGGGACAGATAGATCTTGATAAGATTGGCAGTATTGAAATGAACGGATTTGAAGAAAAATCCATTTCAGTTGAAGAAGCTGAGAGCATTTCAGAGTTTAATGTATTGTTACCGGCTGTAAAAGAAGACACTAAATTTGAGATTAAAAAGGTAGAAGCAGGAACTATGGATTTTACTTTAAATGTACAAAATGTTAATGAGCTTATGAAATCTTTTGGATCGAAAGAGTTACTGCCATTAAGTGTGGATGGTAAAACTTTTACTATAGATTTCCCAAGTCAAATAAGTTTTGATTATAATTATGATGGGAAAAAGTATATAATTAATGAAACAAAAACACCTGAAATACTTGTACCTGCTGATGTGAATGAAGATGAAATATTTGATTCTGTAGTTAATATGCCAATACTTCCTGAAGATTTAAAAAATCAACTAAAATCAGTGAAAGACTGGAAAAAAACCCTTTATATACCTTTAGTTGATTCCATAACTGAAGAAGTGAGTATAAATGGGAATAAAGGATTTTTAATATTACCACAAGGTGATACGAATAATGAAAAAATAATATCTGTATTCTGGTATAATAGTGGTGCAATATATTCAGTAAGTTGTAATAACAGTAAAGAAAATATATTAAAATTTGCAGAAGCTTTGAGGTGAATCAAGTGGTAATTGAAACGCAGGGGCTTACAAAATACTATAATAAGAAGGTAGGATGTAAAAATATATCCATAGCTGTAAATAAAGGTGAGATATTTGGCTTTTTAGGACCAAATGGTGCCGGGAAAAGTACTTTTACGAAGCTAATGGTAGGCTTGATATTTCCATCAGGAGGCAAAGGGTTTTTACTTGGAAAGCCTGTAGGAAATGTAGCAGCAAGGAGCAGAATTGGATATTTACCTGAAAATTTTAAATATCATGAATGGATGACAGGAGAAGAACTCCTGTCTTTTCATGCTTCTTTATACAAAATGGATAAAAAATTGGCGAAAAAACGTATAGATGAAGTATTGGAACTGGTTAATTTAAATCATGACAGAAAAAACAAAATAGGTGCATATAGTAAAGGTATGCAGCAAAGAGTAGGAATTGCAAGTGCATTGCTTGCCAAACCTGAAATTATATTTTTTGATGAGCCTACGTCAGCATTAGATCCTATAGGCAGAAAAGAAGTAAGAGATGTTATGTTGGAATTAAAAAATCAAGGAATCACTATTTTCTTAAACAGCCATCTATTAAGCGAAATAGAATTAATCTGTGATAGTGTGGCTTTTATAAAAAAAGGAACTGTCATAAAGCAAGGGATACTTAAAAACATTCTGGAGGATAGGATAACTCTGGAAATAGAAGCTGACAATATTACATTAAGTGTAATTGATAAGTTGAAAGAAATTGATTGTAATTTGAAGTGGGACAATAGAAAAATTAATCTGTGCATTGATGAAAACGCACAGATTCCATTTATAGCCGGGATATTAATTGAGAATGGCTGTAATTTATATAAGCTGATACCTAATAGAGAAAATCTTGAAAATTTATTTATAAACCTGATAAAAGGAGAAGAATCATGATTGCAATTGCATTGGAGTCTTTTAAAGAGGTCTTTACAAAGAGAATAATCCTACTTGTGTTTATTATGACAATGATTTATCTATCATTATATGGATTACTTGCTTATTTTGTTTTTGCGGAACATCGAGAAAATAATGTTAATGCTATGATGCTTACAATGCAAGGAATAGGATTTACTTCTATTTTAGGATTTTATTTTGGAAGCATGATAATTGTGTTTTTTACAATTATGGCTTCAGTAGGGTGTATTTCATCTGAAATAGAAAGTGGAATTATTAATGCTGTACTCACAAAGCCAATTAAGAGAGTGGAATATCTTTTAGGTAAATATCTTGGACTTTCTATAATGGTGATTATATATACTACCTTCATATTTACTTCAATTTTTATAATAAACAATATTATTAATATCCCTCCCCTGAATAATATTTCAATAATTACTATTTTGAAAGGATATCTCATTTTTTTGATTCTGCCATTATCACTGCTTTCTTTAACGATTTTTGGAAGCGTGAAATTTAAAACACTAAATAACGGAATTGTTGTAATAGGAATTTATATTTTTGGATTAATAGGTTCTATGATGGAGCAAATAGGTGGTTTCTTAACCTTTACAAACGGAATAGAAGAATGGGGTATTGTTATCAGCTTAATATCACCTTTTGATGCGGTATATAGAAAGATGATATCTGTTTTATTTTCTAGCTTTAATCTTAGCAGTGCGAGTGGGCCTGTATTTTTAAACAATAAAATACCAAGTGACGGAATGATGGCTTATGTTGTGATATATTCTTTGATTTTAGTAGGGGTGGCTATTATGAATTTTCAAAAAAAAGAAATTTCATAAATTTGTTATAAATAAACAAGTAATGAATTTATCTTATGATATTTACAAATTTATTACTTTGAGATAAAATAAATGCAAATGCGAATTATTTGCAAACTTGAAAAAACCTTGCAATAATATATAAATCGCAAAAATAAATATACATAGGAATAATTAAATTTTTGCGATAGGAATCAGAGGAAATATAATCACACAAAAATAAAAATTTAAAATTTTTTGTGCGTTATATATTGAGGAGTATAATGG
>CAYYEC010000441.1:0-3696 GCA_964470745.1 uncultured Eubacteriales bacterium
TTATTAGCGGATACTTCCACGGGTATAGGGATACACTTTTAAAAACCAATTTATGTGGATGCAATTTTATACCTCACCTCTGGGAATATGCCGATATCGGAGACATAGCTGCATTAATAGCTCCAAGACCATTACTGATTGAAAGTGGAAGAATGGACCGATTAAATGGCGAGAGAGGAATAATAGATGTTTTAGAGCAAGTAGAAATTACAAAAAAGGCATACCAAATCTTTCATGCAGAGGAAAATCTGGCTCATTTTATTTTTGATGGAGAGCATAAGTGGAACGGAGAGAAGACGTATAAGTTCTTTAATAAAAAGCTATTTACAGAAAAACTTTCACACACTCTAAAGTTGCCGGTTGATATAATCACATCGTAAGAAATTATTCGAATAAGGTGACTTTCAGTATATAATGTATTTGTAAATTATATACTTTTTGACCGTTATTTTTTATATTTAGCTAATATTTTAAGACTAACAAATCATTTCAATGATTCCTATTTGCATAAATAAATATCTCCCTTGTATATTTATTACAAAATAATGTTGAAATTGATATTTCAGGATGTTATACTTACAATATATTATATGTGTTAATTTACCACAAAAACATTAATATCCAAATAATTTATAACTATTAATCTGGTAACTTTCGAGGGGGGATAACATGAAACGCTTTATAATAATTATTTTAGGATTATTAATTGCTTTATTATTACTTTATATATTATATAAAAATGTGTTTACTCACCCTGTGAAAAAAATTAGTGTTGAAGAAATCAAAAGTATTCAAATTCAGGATTGTGTATATGAAAAAGATAAAAATTCAGAGCTAATAAATCAGTTTGTTTTAGATTTTAATAGGTCTAGAACTAGTAGCAATCAATATCTAGATACAACTCCTGACTTTACGGTAATAGTAAACTATATTGATGGTAATAAATTAATTATATATGATGGTGATACAACATACTTTTATATTAAATACAAAGATAAGACAACTATAGCAGAAGGTCCTGAATTAGTAAAATTGCTTGAAGATCTCGCAAGCAAGTAGCATACTTTTCTTACTTAATTCCTAAGTAAGTTTAATGCACATAAAAATATACTCCCTTTTAATGGCAGTTTTATTTTTTTAACTGCCATTAAAAGGGAGTATATCATAATCAAGCAACTAAGTTTTCGATTACTTCTGATCCTGTCTTTTAGGAATAGCTATTTGTTTTGAATTTTCAACTCCATTATTGTGGAGTGAGTTAGAAGTATCATCTAATTTAGTTTCTGCAATGAACTCTTCAGGAATAGCTCTAGTCAAGGCAGCAAACTCCTTATCATTTTGGCATTCACCAGTTAATAAAAAGTATGGTATTACAAATTTTTGATTAGATCGAACCGACTCCATATCATATATTATTTCCATATTTTTTACATTCCCTGCATCACCTTGACCAACATTTGCAATCACTGCTTTTTTATCAATAATATTTTTAACTGCTTTTTGGGTATCAATTATAGGATAACTCTCATATTCTTCAACTTCTTTCCAAACGGAAAAAGCGCCTATAATCTCTCCATTTTCTCCGAAGAATACACTAATTCTAGGTCCAACTCCTGAAAATTTAATACCATTTAATTTCTTTGTAAAAACTGCTTCAACAAGACAAACTTTTTCAGGTTCATTTATTTTTCCAACCGTATGACGAAGTATTTTGTTAAAAAAGGCATCTTGTTTCATAAGATCTTTTTCATTTAAAAATTCTTCTGCTAACATCATATACTCTTGGTCAGTTAATAGAGTACTTAATGGTACTATTGCATCAGCTAATTTTTCAGTATAATAGTTATAGGATCCGGTGTTCTTATCCAAAGTAAAACTTCGAGTACCATCAGTAATAGCATATTCTCTTTTGTTTTCTTTAACTCTCCCTTTTAAACCTAATTTACTTGCTAGATTATTAATAACATCTTTAGATAGATTTAAATCCTTAACTTTGTAAACTTTCATTTTACTTGGAATTTCAGGTATATCACAATCTATTTCAAGTTTATCAAAATACCCTTGTGATCCAGTTTGAGGTAATGGATTCATTTCAAGTTTATCCATATTATCTTCATATTTTGAAAAAGTAGATATTGTAAGTGTTAATACAATACAGACACATAAAGAAATTAATAAAAATTGCTTTGATTTAAACATTATTAAAACCCCTTTCTAGTATTTTAATTCCAATTAAGTTTATAATCTACATATGAGTAATCTTGCGGTCTAGATGAATATGGTTGAGGATCAGATCCCACTGTTCCATATCCCCAAATATAATCATTCGAGCAATTATCTGCATACCATACTCTCATTTCGTTTTTCCATGATCCATTTTGAGTCGCTAAACCATATAGCCTCCAAGCTTCTCTTACCTTCGATGGTTGTACCATTCCATATCCTGTTAAATAGTCTGCACAGTACCCTCCAGAATCTGCAGTTATGGTCATATCAGTTTTATATCCACACACAACATGTATTCCGTTCATCATATCGGGATCAAATGGCTCTGACCCAGGAAACATTTGAGTATCTGAGTGTGCTTGTACAGGATTTGTAAAATTACATGTAAATGCAAACAACCATTCAGCATTATTATCTCCTAGACTTATTTCAGAAGAACCTAATACGTAACTATCCTTCTCTGATGTAAAAACAAATGATCCTCCAAAGCCATGTCCTGTAAAAAAAACAATATCTGCATTATCAGCATATGTATCATCATCAGTAGAATAATCGCTTGCCCATGCAGATTGGTTACCAAACACTGTAGTATCTTCTTGAGAGTAATATCCATTATTTTTTTCATCATATATTAAAAATTCTACAAATCCATCGGCCAAGTCATCTGCCGTTGATAAATTAGGCCATTGAGCACCTGGTCCATCCGTATAATAACTAGTATAATCTCCAAAAATACTATAGGCAAACACATTAGAAGACATTAACATTGTTAATACAACTATTAAGGATATTGTTAGTATCCTAATAACTCCTTTTGTTCTCATACAAAATACACCATCCTTTTATTCAGTAATTATTTTATTAACTCCCATATTCCAATATAAAAGGAGTATACTAGAGCCATGGCAATCTTTTATAAGGAATACTTTATTCAAAATCATAATATCTTATCTATTGAAATTTGTCAATATTTTATCACGCTTTGTCATGTAGTTTTCCTCTAAGTGCAGCCAATTCAGCTTTCAGCCGCTTATTTTCTTTTTCCTAGGAATATAGAAAAATAACCAATTCAAAAATGGGAAATTATTATTTCGTTATTACTTAAAGTAATCTATATATAACGCACAAATCTGGTTATTCATATGTCATTTCATTTTTGCGATTTATCTAATATAAAAAACTTTTATGGTTATTAAATAGAAATACAGGGGAAACTACAAGTTAAAATAAATATTTCCCGGGGTGTTTTATGTGTATGAAATTCTAAACATAATATTACGAAGTTTTTTAGCCTTTATAGTACTATTTATAGCCACTAAACTTTTGTCAAAAAGAAGTATACAGAATATGACGTACTTTGATTATATAGCGACATTAACTATTGGAACAATTTCTGGGAATCTGGCATTTAATTATAAAATAAAGATAAGTATATTTATTACTTCTTTATCGATAATGACTGCTCTAATT
>CAYYEC010000442.1:0-3689 GCA_964470745.1 uncultured Eubacteriales bacterium
CCAGTAATTTGTTTCTGGAATGTAAATTATTTTTAATACATTCCTCGACTAAGTCCAATTCTTTTAGTATTTCAGGATATTTTTCCCACACAGTAATATTCAACTCCAATATATTCGCGCCGCAAAATATTTACCTACTCTTTTTCGACGTGTAATTAGCGCCAGATACTTATGAAAAACGAAACCTATAGAGTAGGTTAATATTTTACAAGCCTATAGCGCACTTTTTAAAAAGAATTATACATTCCGGCTCTTTTTAAAGCCTTTAATAAAAACATAGTACATAACCCAATAAAAAAACCTGTTATAATTCCAGAAAACATTAAAACCGGCAAGTAAAAGAATACATTAATTTCCTTCATTACTAGGCTTGCCATAAAAATTTGTCCAATATTATGAGCAACAGCTCCGGCAATACTTATACCTGTTATACTTAAAGCCTTTGTAAACTTTTTATATAAAAAAGCAATTACAACCAGGCTTAAAATTCCTCCGGATATGCTAAATAAAAAAATCAGTATACCTCCTGTATATAAAGATGCAAGTAAACATCTAAGAAAAACTACTATTAGTCCTTCTCTAAACCCGAATACTATAACAACAATCATTGAAATTATATTTGCTAATCCTAATTTAACACCAGGAACTGCCACAGGCACAGGTATACTAGATACAATTATTGATAAAACCAGCGCAAATGATACCATCAAAGCGAGAAAAACCATCTTTTTTGTATTGTTCATTAATTACCTACTCCAAAATATTATTGGATGAATTAAAATTATTTACTATATATTTTTGCAAAAATCGTAAAATTATCGATATTTTACAAAAATAGAATCAGAAGTTAATTTTATTTCATCTTAATACGTTACCCCATCAAGCTTACTGTTTTCGCCTTCGATTATGATCAAAGCTTGGTTTGGTAAGCAAACTGATGTCTCTCCCCTATTGCTTATCCATCCGGTATTTACACAAACCTGATCGGGACAATCAGCTTCTATAAATCTTATTCGACCATTTTCAACCTGAATTATCTCTTTGTACTTACCGCCTATCTCCATTTGATAAGGCTCATTAACATTATTCAAATTTATTTTATCAATTACTTTATCATATTGTTTTATTACAGCAATTTTATCATATTTTTTATCATTCCCATTATATAGTTTTATCGTAAAAAATCCTACACCTACTGTAAATAAAACTATTATAATAAGTATTATATCACCTTTTTTCAACATATTCATATTCCTTACTTACATCATCTAATATAAAATTATCCTTTAATCCACTTGAAGTATAGATTTTCTTATCCTTTGTAATTAGAATCGTCTCTATACCATCAAGTCCTTCAATTAAACTCAAGCCTTTTTCTAAGCCTAAGACAAAAACAGCTGTTGATAGTGCATCGGCATCTATCGAAGCATCTGAAATTATTGTAGCACTAATAAGTCCAGAGTCAGCAGGATATCCCGTTTTTGGATCAATTATATGATGATATCTAATACCATTTTTTTCAAAGAATCGTTCATAATCTCCAGAAGTAACAATTGCTTTATTGTTTACTTTAACAACAGCAATATGCTTGCCATTTACATCTCTTGGATTCTGAATTCCTACGTTCCAATCGCTTCCATCCGGTTTACTTCCCAATGCAACAACATTACCACCTAAATTTACAAATGCCGATTTAATGTTGTTTTCTTTATATATTCTTATGGCTTCATCTCCAGCATACCCCTTTGCAATTCCTCCCAGGTCAACTATTTGGTTTTGTTTGGCTAACATAACAGTCTTGCTATTGTCATCTATATAAATATCTTTATAATTTACAAGCCTTAAAAGATTTTTAATTTCTTCTTCGTCTGGAACCCTTGGGTGGTCAGTAAAGACTCCCCAGGCTTTGACCAAAGGTCCAATAGTAATATCAAAAGCACCACTAGCTAATTGTGAATATTTCAATCCTCTTTTAATTACTTCAAATGTATCATCACTTAATTTTACTTTATCTACCCCTGACAATTCATTTAATATATTTATTTCTCCACCTATTTCATTTATAGTCATTTTATTTTCAATTTCTTTTATTCTTTCTACAACCTTATTCCCGACTTCTTCACCATTATCCCCGTATATTCTTTGAGTTATAATAGTTCCCATAAGAAAGTCTTCTCTGTCAAAAGGTCCATCTGATTTTTTTGAACATGAAACAAATGATATAGTTATAATTAATATACATAAAATTGTTATACTTTTTTTCAACTTTGCCTCCATTAATAATCAAACCTTCGCAAACATTAAGCCCTGAATGTTTGTTGGTTTCTTTCATTTCATTCCAAGAAACCAACTAAAAATTCATGAATATCTATATGTTTTGCAATAAATCTTTTACATTCCTGATTCAAATATTGCAAAATCATATACCTATGTTTATATGTTGCATATTTCTTCCATGAAAATTCTTTATTGCAACATATATGGCTCACTTGTTTTTTCATTTCAAGAATCTAATAAATAATGCCCCAACTGGGGCATTATTTATTATTTAACTAATTTGTCTTTTTTATCATTTTTTTACTTCAGTTGCTCCAGTTACAGAACTCTTGTCATCAATCTTAGATGAAGCTTTAAATTCCTCACTTGCAAAATAAAGATTTCCTTCAATTTTAGCAGATTGTAAACTGAATCCATTTGCTTCAACATAAACATCACCTACAAATGTTCCTTTTACTATACTGCCATTTTCACTCTTTACAGTTAATTTTGGTGCTTTTAAAGTGTAACTTGCAGTTTGTTTACGGTTTTCGTCCTGAGCATAAAGAGCTATCTTACGTGCCGGCTTATCCTTGTTTGTAAATGCACCTTCCAATACGATTTCCTTATCGATAGTTAGGTCATTTAATGTTGCAACAATCCAAGTTCCATCTTTGCTTACTGCTTTTAGAAATGCCTCTGCATTATCTACTATAGAAGCTGAAGTAACTACATCTGCTGTTTCTTTCTCTCCCATAACTTCAGTTGCTCCAGTTACAGAACTCTTGTCATCAATCTTAGATGAAGCTTTAAATTCCTCACTTGCAAAATAAAGATTTCCTTCAATTTTAGCAGATTGTAAACTGAATCCATTTGCTTCAACATAAACATCACCTACAAATGTTCCTTTTACTATACTGCCATTTTCACTCTTTACAGTTAATTTTGGTGCTTTTAAAGTGTAACTTGCAGTTTGTTTACGGTTTTCGTCCTGAGCATAAAGAGCTATCTTACGTGCCGGCTTATCCTTGTTTGTAAATGCACCTTCCAATACGATTTCCTTATCGATAGTTAGGTCATTTAATGTTGCAACAATCCAAGTTCCATCTTTGCTTACTGCTTTTAGAAATGCCTCTGCATTATCTACTATAGAAGCTGAAGTAACTACATCTGCTGCTTCTTTTACTGCCTGCGTTTCTTTTGTTTCTTTTGTTTCTTTGGCCCCACAACCTGCTAAAACACCAAATAACAATGATGTTACTAGCAAAACAACAAATACTTTTTTCATAGCAAATTCCCCTTTATATTTTTTTATTCATTTTACATTATATATCCATTGTTAATATCTTGTCAAACATATCGGAATAATAATATTTATTTTTTTTAATAATTTCCCTAGGACAAAATAGTACTAATATGATATAATACTTCTG
>CAYYEC010000443.1:0-3670 GCA_964470745.1 uncultured Eubacteriales bacterium
ATCAATTAACATTGAAATGTTCGAAGACACTTCTGTAATCTGAGAAGCCGATGATTTATTATCTTCAATTGACCTACTTAATGTATTGTAGCTTTGCTCCATTTGGCCAAATCTTTCATTTATGTTTTTTACCAACTCATCTACCTTTCCTGTAAACGACATCAAATTATTTTTAATATTTTCCACAGCATTCTTAGAATCTTCCGCCAGATTACGAATTTCAGAAGAAACTACTGCAAAGCCTTTACCCATTTCTCCTGCTCTAGCTGCTTCTATTGCAGCATTTAAGGCTAAAAGATTTGTCTGATCTGCTATACTGGCAACTGTAGCAACAACATTCATTGTATCTCCAGCTTGTTTAGCCAATATTTCTCCCTGTTCATTAATTCCTGCAAATTCATTCCTTACAGCTAAAATCATTTCACCTACAGAAAGTGATTCTTTAAGGGAATAATTTATACTTGCAACAGCATTTTCAAGCTGTATTTTACCTTGTTTTTCTTCTTCTGCAATCAAATTCAGGTTTTCAATATTTTCATTAAGAGTATATGCAGCTTTTTCAGTTTCTTCTGCTTGATGTACTGCTCCATTTGCTACTTCCATAACAAGCTCTGATATACCATCTGAGACATGGTTCATATTTAAAGCAATATCAGAAAAGCTTTTTGCAAATGAATTCATATCATCTGTTCCTCCTTTAAGAAAAAGGAAATCTTTACTCAGATTATTTATTAGAGCGTTGAAGCTTGTTGAAAGCTTTTCAAATTGGTCTCCAGATTTTATTAAGCTTTTAGAAGAGAAATCCCTCTCAGCTATCCTTTTGGCATCAATGTCTAAATTTTTCACCGGGGCAAGTGAAATAGTAGATACAATAAAACTTGAAATTAAAGAAGCTAATATTATTATAGTATTAATAATTACATTAAATGGATTTAACATAAACGAAACAGCTGCTGTGAAAACTGCTGTCCAAAAAGCTATTTTCAGAGATGTATTTTTTAAAAATCCTAACGAAAGAATTTTACTAAAATTAAAATCTGCATTTGCGCTTGCCTGTTTTTCTAATTTTATTCTAACTTTTAAGGTCTTTATTTCAGAATTCTCATTCCTTTCCATTTCATGCAGCTCTATTTTTTCCTTAAAGAATTCAGCACTGCCCTCCAAGAGCCCAAGAAAATAGTCAAACATTCCTCTTTTTGAACCATATACAATTTCTATTTCATTTGCTGAAATTTCAGCAGCTATAAGTCTAGGTGGTTTTGCACCTTTTACCATTCTTGTTAATTGAGAATGAACCTCATCCATCATCATCAGAAATCCTTTTAGACTTGCTCTTTCAAAATAAGATGGAAACCATTTGCTAAATGACTTGATATTATTCTTTCCCAGCTCTCTCCATGTTTCTTCTTTGGTTTTTCCTGCCTCTTGCCCAATTTTTTCTACTATCTCTTTAATTTCTTCGTCGTCTATATCTTCTAATGGATTAATAATTCTATTTTCTACCCATCCAAATTTATTAAGAGTATTTTCAACAACTTTGCTTCCATAAAGATTTGTAAAAGTAGTTAGCCAGGTTTTAACAATCGTTCCCTTCATATAGCATCCTCCAAATTATCTACAATATTCACAAAGAAATTTTTTTCTGACTATATAATATCTACCCTATTTTATTTAAGAATAACATTTATACTTAATAATTTATGTTAATCGTTTTTGGATATTTAACAAAACTATTGTAAATTTCTGAGCAATAATATAAGATTTATATAACATGACCTTAGCTTTAATGTTTATACTAAAATATAACAATTAAAAAGAGAGGTAATTTAATGGATACTACTGCAAAAATTGATGAAATACAAAAAATAATTAATGGATATCACAAAGACCCTTTTAGTATATTGGGTATACACAGAGTTGATACTAAAGATAAATTTCCAATAGCTATACGGGCATTTATGCCAAATGCAAAATCTATAAATGTCATTGATATTAAAAATAACTCTATATATCCAATGGACAAGCTTAATGATGCTGGATTTTTTGAAGTTATATTTAGTGATAGAGAAGTTTTTTTTAAATATAAGTTTGAAGTTACTGACTTTTGTGAGAACACATTTTTTACATTTGATCCATATTGTTTTCTACCAACAGTATCAGATTATGATTTACACCTTTTCAATGAAGGCAATCATCACAAAATCTATGAAAAGTTAGGCAGCCATTTACGAGAAATAGACGGAATTAAAGGAACATCTTTTAGTGTATGGGCTCCATCTGCAAAAAAAGTAAGTGTAGTTGGTAACTTTAATCAATGGGATGGCAGAAGACATCAGATGAGATTATTAGGAAATTCCGGAGTGTGGGAAATATTTATTCCGGGCGTTGAGGAAGGTGAGTTGTATAAATATGAGATCAAGACTCCCTTCGATGAAATCTACCTAAAAGCTGACCCATATGCATTTTTCTCCGAATCAGCTCCTAATACAGCATCAATTGTGTACAATGTGGAAGACTATAAATGGAATGATCAAGAGTGGATAAGTAATCGTAAAATTTCTAATATTTTTGAAAAACCAATTTCGATTTATGAGGTTCATTTGGGTTCCTGGGTACAAATCCCTGATGATACTTCTGAAACAGGTTATAGATTTCTAACCTATAGAGAGCATGCAGATAGATTAATAAAATATGTAAAAGATATGGGATATACGCATATTGAGCTTTTGCCTATTACAGAGCATCCATTTGATGGCTCCTGGGGATATCAGGTTACAGGCTATTATGCAGTTACTTGCAGATATGGAAAACCCGATGATTTTAAATATTTTGTAGATAAATGCCATGAAAATGATATAGGCATCATATTAGATTGGGTTCCAGCTCATTTTCCTAAGGATGGTCATGGCTTGGCAAGATTTGACGGAACTGCTATTTATGAGCATGAACATCCGATGCAGGGCGAACATCCAGACTGGGGAACACATATTTTTAATTATGGGAGACACGAAGTTAAAAATTTTCTAATTTCAAATGCTGTGTTTTGGTTTGAAAAATACCATATTGATGGTTTAAGAGTTGATGCTGTTGCTTCAATGATTCATCTTGATTATGGTAAAAAACACGGAGAATGGATACCAAATCCATGGGGCGGTAGAGAAAATGTTGATGCCATATATTTTATTCGTCAATTAAACAACACTGTTCATCAATACTTCCCTGGAGTAATGATGATAGCTGAAGAATCTACATCTTTTCCTCTAGTTTCAAGGCCTCCCGAAGTAGGTGGTTTAGGCTTTTCATTCAAATGGAATATGGGTTGGATGAATGACTTTTTGAAGTATATGAGCATAGATCCAATTTACAGAAAATATAGCCAGAACCTCTTAACATTTTCTTCCATGTATGCATATTCAGAGAATTTTGTTTTGGTTCTCTCTCATGATGAAGTAGTACATGGAAAGTGTTCTATGCTTAGTAAAATGCCAGGTGATTACTGGCAGAAGTTTGCTAATTTAAGAACTGCATATGGCTTCTTTTATGGTCACCCCGGTAAAAAGCTTTTATTTATGGGGAGCGAATATGGACAATTTATCGAGTGGAAATATAAGGAGAGTCTTGATTGGCATTTACTTGATTATGAGCTGCATAAAAAAATGCAGATTTATGT
>CAYYEC010000444.1:0-3667 GCA_964470745.1 uncultured Eubacteriales bacterium
GCATTAGGTTGTGCATTAATTCATAAACCAAAACTTCTTATACTCGACGAGCCTACGGCAGGAGTTGATCCTGTTTCCCGGAGAGTTTTCTGGGAAATCATACATGCTTTATCCAGACAAGGTATTACAATACTTGTTACTACCCACTATATGGACGAAGCAGGAAGCTGCGATATTGTAGGATTTATTTTTAATGGAACCATTATAAATATTGCGCCACCCCAGGATTTAATCAAAAGCGAAAATGCAAAAAATCTTGAGGATATATTTATTACTTACGTTGAAAGAGCTACAAATACAAAAGTAAGCTCAACATTTAAAGAAATGAAATTTCTTCATGAATAAAGCTAAGTGGTCTGTAAAGTATATTGTTTAGGGCATGCAGACCACAAACAGAGGAAGTAGATTTGTAACCCAACAATAGAACCCTAAATCTGAAGCTTTAAAAACTACTAAGGTGGAGGTACTCATGAAAAGAAATATATTTAGTTTAAAACGTTTTTTGTCAATTGTAAAGAAAGAGTTCATACAGGTAAGAAGAGACCCTATCAGCTTAAGAATACCTTTTGCTATGCCAATAATAATGATGCTGCTTTTTGGGTATGCGGTAAATACAGAAGTAGATAAAATACCAACTGCGGTATTTGACCAAAGCATAACCATGGAAAGTAGAGAATATATAGAAAAATTTGTAGTTTCAGACTATTTTATAGTAGAATATAATGTTTCCAGTGAAAAGGAATTATCACAGCTAATTGATTCAGGGAAAGCAAAAGCAGGTCTGATTATTCCTTCTGATTATGCAATAGATATAAAAAGAGGTAATTCACCTGATACCCAACTTATAATTGATGGAACAGACCCTACAACAGCAAGAACTGCTTTAAACAGTGGAATGCTTATATCGGAGATGTTTTCAAAGTCATTTAAAGAAGATGCTCTGAAGAAAATTGGTGCATCAGCCTCAAAGCTTCCCGGTATTACTTTAAATACAAGGGTATGGTACAATCCAAATCTTGAAAGTACAAGATTTACTATCCCCGGTCTTGTAGGACTAATACTTCAAAATATTACTATTATGCTTACAGCATTTGCATTGGTTAGGGAAAAAGAAAAAGGTACTATTGAGCAATTAATTGTCACCCCAATTAAGTCCCTTGAATTGATATTAGGTAAATTAGTACCCTATGTAATCATCGGCTATGCCGGATTTATATTTTCCATGCTTATATGTATCTTTTGGTTTGGAGTAGTTCCAGAAGGTAGCATATTACTTCTACTATTACTCGGCTTTCTTTTCGTTTATTGTTCTCTTTCAATTGGCATGCTTATATCAACATTTGCTAAAAATCAGATGCAGGCTATGATGGTTATGGTACTTATACTTCTTCCAAGTGTGCTTCTTTCCGGATTTATTTTTCCAAGAGAAGCTATGCCAACTGTTATAAATTGGATTGGGTATGCAATACCTTTGACCTATTTCCTGGATATAGTAAGAGGTATAATGCTCAAAGGTGTTGGTTTAAGCTTTATTTTGCATGATGTTATTGCACTTCTGATTTTTACAGGAGTTATATTGAGTATTGCAACTTTAAGGTTTAAGAAGAGTCTGGATTGATAAAATTTTTATTTTAGATTATATTTACATCCCATTGGCAATATGCTATAATTTAATTCGTCGTCGGGGTGTAGCTCAGCTTGGTATGAGTGCTTGCTTGGGGTGCAAGAGGTCGCCTGTTCAAATCAGGTCACTCCGACCAGTAAAATAAGCGACTTTCAGGTTCTTGCCTGTAAGTCGCTTTTGCGTTTGTACCAAAATTTTTATTTTTTATTTCATCAGCTATAACTATAAATTGCCATTTTTATTTTTCTTAATCTTCTTTCGATTTTTATTTTTATTTTTATTTAAGTTTGCATTTTTATTGTTTGTAGCATCAAATTCTTCAGCCATCTCCAGGTTGTTCTTGCTACAACTACAATCATTTACATCATTACAATTTTTAAAATCTTTTTCCATCATTTTTCCTCCTATCTTTATTATTTGTGCGTACTTATTATTAACACTTATAAAAAAAATATTAATGAAAACACCACTAATAACTATATTTTTTTCCATTTTTCATTCTAACATAAAATTCATAAAAAAAGCCTCCATATACCTGGAAGCAATTTTATTTTAAAGTGCCTATGAAATATTAGTATCTATCGCTAATTATGCAACAAAAAGAGTAAATAAATATTTACGCAACCTATGTTATTATATTTTTATTTTTATAACAATCTTATTAATATTACTTGCTTCTCCCCATATACAGCCTGGTGTGTGTACATCTTCAGGAAAAAGTATAGCAAAACTTCCTCCTTCAAGTTTTACTGGTGTACCTTCCCTTTCTTTAAAGAAAACAATATCTTTTTCTTCATTATATGGAATAGAATCAACCATTCCATCTATATTTGACCAATAGATTATTTCTTTACCACTTGCTACAAATTGAATATCTATGTATTTCTTATGTGCTTCTGCTTTTTTTTCACTCTGAGGCTGTGATTCATAACTCTGAACCAAAGCAAATACATCTGTTCCTTCAATATCATATCTTCCGACCGGAATGGAATTTGACATATAATTCTGAATAAATTCAAAGGCTTTTGTAAAATTGCTATTTACTGATGTGTATAGATTAGAGTTTTTTAATACGTCTACTATCATTTTATCGTCTCCTTTTATAGTCACTTACTAAATTTAAAAATTTGTATATATAATATCATATAGAAATAAACAGTATCAAGAAAATTGATTTAATGTTTCATACCTATATATAGCACGAAAAATATTTTACATCATGATTAGAATTTCGTGTTGCACTTCCTTTAAAACTCATAGAACATAAAAATTACCTTGTTTTTCTATGAAACTTAATTTTTGTGCTCAATATACTTTAATGAAATTATTGTATTTTTATTGCAGTGTATATATCTTTTTACTAAAATATCAGCCTATGTTGATCCAATTGTAATATCACTTTCAATCTCAATAATTGTTACAGTTGTTGTTGGATTAATTAAGAAGAATGACTTAAAAAATACCCATGTAGAAGAGTGTTTTAAAGGAATTTAGCAGCTTAGTGAGAGTAGATATAATTTTTTTATCTCTACTCTCACTAAAGTTCATTTTAATTTATCAAAAATAATTTATCAGGTTTAATTATAATATCTAATATCTCAGCTTTTATGCTTTCCCACTTATCTTTTGAAACTTCCCATTGCAAATGATATTTTTTCTTTCCAGTCAATTCAGAGCCTAGAATTCTTAAGTATACTTTCACTGTAAATGAACTCTCATTTATTTTAACTACCTGGCACCTAAAAACATTATTTCTATCTGCTTCTTCTCCTATATCCAGGTAATGAGCCCGAATACCAACAAATGAAACAGGCTTAATTCCTTGATTATCTACGCTAAGAACACAATCCCAGTCTAATGCCCTAATACTTGCCTGAGTGAGCTCCTCTGCTCTTGAAATATTTTTACAGCCTGTGAGCTGGGCAGCAGCATATGTAGGTGGACTGTCAAAAATCTCTCTTTTATCTCCAATAGCAGTTATCTCTCCTTCTGATAGTATAACAAGATTATTACACACGCGATAAGCTTCCTCCATATTATGAG
>CAYYEC010000445.1:0-3660 GCA_964470745.1 uncultured Eubacteriales bacterium
CCAGAAGAAATAGTAACAAGAAAAAAGAGTCCTTATCCAAAAACTCACAATCCTGCATATGAAAATGCTGTTGCTAAGATGCTACTAGATATTATAAATGATAGTAGTTCCCCTATTCTACCTCTAATTAATGTTGAAGCTGTTAAAACCATGATAAATAGAAAATCTGACTATGGTAAGCCTTGGTTTGGCCAACTAATGGCTTCACCGCAAATGTATGCTTACTTAATCCAGGTCAATAATTGGCTTAAGGATTATGGAGTTAGTATTGTATGACAGAAACTCATAGAGAGGCTGTTGCAAAACTAACACTGTAAGTTAGTTTTGCAACAGCCCCTTTTTATTTCTAAAGCTACAATTTCTTTTCCATATCAAAAATTTTCTCAATTTTGCTTTCCACCATACAATACACTACAGGTATTATTACTAATGTCAAAAGAGTTGATACCATTAATCCACTCATGATTGATATAGCTAGTGGTGTAAACATCTCACTTCTAGCAAATACAAGAGGTATAAGTCCAATTACAGTAGTAATAGTGCTAAGCAATATTGGTCTAAATCGCTTTCCTGTAGCCTCTCTGCAAGCCTCTTCTACTGATATCCCCTTTTTTCTTTCGAAATTTATAAAATCAATTAAAACTATAGCATTATTAACTACTATACCAAGTAAGCTAACAATACCTAAAAGTGCCATAAATGATAGTGGCTGCCTAAATATAAACAAGCCTAATATTGATCCTATAGCAGAAAGAGGGATGGTCAATAAAATTATGATTGGCTGAATAAATGATCTAAACTGCAATAGTAAGATTAAGTAAACTAACAATATAGCAATAATAGCTGAAAATCCAATGTCTCCAAAATTTTCTAATATCTTTTCTTTTTCACCATCAAAAGTTACATTTACTCCACTCAAGTCAATACTAGGTAATTTTTCTTTTAGCTTCTCCTGAATACTGGCAGAGCTATATCCAGATTTTACATCACTGTATATAATTACAGATTTTTCTTTATCATACTTCTTTATATTAGGATTTTTAGGAGTTAAGGTAACATCAGAAAACTGTTTTAGCAATATCTTATTCCCGGTATAGGATGATTTAACAGCCAGGTTTTCAAGCTCTTGTTTTGATGAAATATCGCTTTTTACAACAATGTTATATTCATTTCCATTTAACCTGTAAACTGATGCCTTTTTACCCAGAAGTGCAATATTTACTTCCTTACTTACGTCATATTTGGAAATTCCTGAATTATATGCTTTGTCGGTATCAATATCTATATTAAATTCGTATTTTTTTGCAGAAAAATCATCGTTAATATTTGTAGTACCATCAATTCTTCCTAATAGACCTTTTATTGAGTTTGTTACCTTTTCCAGCCTATTTAGATCATTCCCTGATACTCTCAATCTTACCGGAGCATCAATAGGTTCTCCCTGCTCCAGTTCTTTAACGCTTACGGAACTTCCGGTAATCTCATTGTCTATCTTATCCTGTAAAAAACTCACTAATTCAGTATTTCCCTTAAATCTATCTCCTTTAGTCAAATCAACATAGCACAGAATTTGAGCAAAATCCTTGGATTCTGTATAAGGCCGCATCGTATTGTAAAATTTCGGCAGACCATTTCCTATTGCTTCCGTATAACTGGTTATTTCAGGCTGGGAGGTAAGTATTTTAGCTATTTGGTCTGCCATAGATTCTGTTTTGGAAATATCAATACTTTGTTCAGTCCTTATGTCCAAATATATAATATTTTTATCTGCCTTTGGGAAAAATTGCAATCCCAATTTCATAGCAAAATACAAAGTTAATCCTAAGACTATTAAGCTTAGTAAAATTGTAGTTTTTCTTTTCTTCAGGCTTATGCTCAATAAGGCTTCAAAAAAGTCCTTAATTGAGGATTTTTTTTCTTTTTTATTAGCTGGTTTTAAAAAAATATATGCCATAGTTGGTGTCACAAATAGTGCAACAAGATATGATGAAGTCAGTGAAAGCATAACAATTTGTGGAATACTGATAATATAATCCCCTGCCATTGATGGAAGCATTAACAGTGGAATAAATGCACCAACTGTTGTTAGTGTTGAAGTCAATACCGGTATTGCAACTTCTTTTGCTCCATCAATACACGCATTGATTTTCTTTATACCAGTATCAATTTTAACCTGAATGGAATCACTAACAACAATAGCATTATCTACGAGCATTCCCAAAGCTATTATAAGTGCCGTTATAGATATCTGATGAATCTTAATCCCCATAACATACATGGCACAAAATGTCATCAAAATTGAGAGTGGAATGGCAGTTGATACAATTAATGCATTTCGAATACCCATACCAATAAAGACAACAACTATTACAAATACTATACCCTCCAAAAGGTTTAAAATAAAGTTATTAACTGCTTTACTAACATCTTCGGGCTGATAAGAAATAGAATCAAATATTACGCCATTAGGAAGGTTTACCTTTAATTCATTTATCTTCTTTTCAACCTCTTTACCTATTATTACTATATTTTTATTCTTTTTAAAATATCCGGTCAGCAATACGGCATTTTTCCCATTTTGTTTAATTTTATAGTTTGAATCCTCCAAGCCCATATAAACATCAGCAATATCCTTTAGCCTTACTATTCCACCAGTTTCACTTGATATCGTAATAATTGTATTTTCGACATCCTTTAAAGAAGAATAGTCTCCAGATGTATTTACATTAATTTTTATTTTATCATTTTTCAGATTGCCTGATGGAATATTAACATTTCTGGTTTTTATAATGTTAGTTACATCTTCCAGTGATAGTTTATAGTAATTTAACTTTTGAATATCTACGTCAATTTTAACCTCTTTTTCCTGTTTACCTGTAATTTCAAACTGAGTAATTCCTTCAATTTTATTCAATTCATTCTTAAATTCTTCAGCAAACCCGGCAAGCTCCTCGTAAGAAAAATTATCACCTGACATACTTATAATAATTCCTGCAGTTTTTGTTACATCTGTGTTGATTTTAATCTCTTGGCACTCTTCCGGAAGCTCCGCCTGTAAATCATCCATTTTTTGCCTTAGAACAGACCATGATTTATCTGTATCCGCATCAATATCCAATCTTAAGACCACAACAGATAAGCTGTTTCTTGATTCAGATGTGCTATAGTCATATGCATCCAATTCGGATACCTTATCTTCTATTTTACTTGTAACCAGATTTTCAACTTCTTTCGGGGATGCTCCAGGGTATACTGCTGTTAGCATGGCATATGGTGGATTCAAATCAGGAGCTTCCTGCTTTGGTGTAATATAATAGCTATATAATCCCAAAAAAATAAAGGTTGCAAAGATAAATAGAGTTATCTTTCTATTTTTAATCGCTGTATATATAATTCCTTTATTCACAAGATATTCCTCCCTTCCCTTACTTATAACTTTACTTGCTTTAAACAGCCAAGTGGTTAAAATCAAACTATACTTATCTCCGAGCTGCAAATACGTAACACTTTTGGTTGAAAAACGTTGAAAATACGGTATGGCGGCTGAAAACCGGGAAAACTTAATTCAGCGAATTTCCGGGAAAATCAGGCCATATAAGACTGGCAGCACTACCGGGATTCAAACCCGGGTCTGATGGCTGAGAACCACCTGTCCTAGTC
>CAYYEC010000446.1:0-3650 GCA_964470745.1 uncultured Eubacteriales bacterium
TGCCAGAGTCTCAGCGAAACTCAACCTTTACTCCCTTCTAAAATAAACGAAATATTGAGTTCAATTACTTATGAGAGAAATTTACCTTCAGATGGGGTTCATTTAACACAGATATCATATGTAATAAAAAGTTTTGGTTTCGCAACAAAAGTTTATTCTAGAGAACGATATAAAAATAAATTAATTAATATTTTAAGTACTTATATTGAAAGTGGCATTCCAGTATTGGTTGTAGTAGATTCTGAATCAAAAGAAAATAGTCACACCATGATTTGTATTGGCCATGAAAATGTTCCAGATAGAATATATGAAAGAGAATGGGGATATGAGAAAATAAAGAAAATTAAAATTTTTGATTGTGACAGTATTATCAAAAAATTTATTTTCATTGATGATAATAAATATCCTTATTACCGTAGATATCTGCATAATAACAATAAATTTCTTAAAAGTTTACAATGTAAGAAGCTCTTTCTTAGAATTCAACCACAAGTTTGTAGTCATATTTCTCACTTTATTGTTCCTCTTTATGAGAAAGTATTTTTAGATGCTTATAGAGCAAAAGAATTTATAAAAAGCTTCCTAACTGGAGGAACAGAAAATATAAAATTCTATACTAAAGGAGAAGAATGTCAAATAAGAGTTTTTCTTACTTCTGGGAGATCATTTAAGCATAATATTATTACTGCAAAACCTATTACTATTCAAACTATAGCTAACTTAATAGTTATGACAGCATTTCCCAGATTTATTTGGGTTGCTGAAGTTGGAACAAAAGAATCATTTATAAAAAAGCACCAAGCCAGTGGAATTATTATTTTAGATGCTACTGAACCGGATTTAAATAGAACATTAATATTTGCATGCTTAAAAAATTATATATTGTTAGGTAGTCAAAAAAAGGAAATTGAGTTTTCAGGTAACTTTAACTGTAAAATATATGAATCAAATTTAATTAAATACACCGCAAATGAAAAAGGGGAATAAAATCCCCCTTTTCTATGTGCTATATTAAAGCTTATTCTATTGACGATTTACCTAAAATTACTTTTTCAGCAGATTGTAATGATCCAAGATCCATACTGTAGTAATTTCTATTTATTTCCATCATCTCATGGCCTAAGCTTTTCAATTCTCTCTCGATATTAATTTCCCTGATCTTTAATATATCAGGTCTATCGAATAAAAATTTATCAATATCAAATCTTTTCATGGCTGGTAACGCTAAGTTTATGAGGACCGTGAAGTTATGTATTTTTTATCATATACCAACTTTGTATACGTGATTCAATAAAATATGGTACATAATTTACTCAAAATTAAGCAATAAAACAAGTACTATTGAAGCTTTAATTGATTAAAATACTGATATTATTGATCAATGTTATTTTAAATAACTAGAAAATACTAAAGATTTCAAGTTTTTACTAAACTTTTCACAATACAAAAAAGTTGTTAACAACTTATTGATATAAAAGATTTAAAAATAAAGGATTAATATATTTTTAAATGAAAGCTAATAATTGTAATTATATTTCATAAAAAATTCTTCCAAACATATAGAATTATAAATACAATACTTTTTTTATTATATCAAATCATACTAAGGAAAATTAAGAATGAAAAAAAGTTAATATAGCCTCTTAATAAATTATATAACCTAAGGGTTACTTAAAACCCATTTTTAGTATTAAACAGTAGTGCCTAAATCTCTCAACACATAGGTAAGAATTCGAAATTTCAATGAAAAACCAGAAGAGAGCTTTTTTTGAAGAATAAATTTAAATAATAATTTCATTCACACTCCAGGTAATGGGTTTGATCATCAATGGTTATCTCAATTTCGCGACAATACAACCAGTAATAAACCCCACCATGATGTGAACATGTACCTTGTGCTGTTGAAGAACTAGTGCTTCCGTCACTACAAACAGCTCCTCTCCTTATATTTGTATGGTGTATTTTACATGTGCCTCTTGAAATGTGTTTTAATTTGGCATAACCTATTATACTATCCTGATAGGCTACTTTTATCCAATTTCTTTTTTTGCAATGATCAAGACAATATAGATTCGAGTATTGCTCTATTTTTTTAATTCCGACAGCTTTCCATCTTGGTTCTGACTTTAGCCAAAATCCATCATTGCAGGTAAAACAAGGTTGATTAACCAAAGGCTTTGTATATATTTCGAGGTCACAAGTTTGATTGTTTTTTTTAATGTTAGCATAAATTATTGTTGCTAATACTATTACAATTAACCATAAATAAAGTGAATCATTATCCATGTTTATATAGCTAATATAATTGGATCAATAGAATAATATCTCAATTCCATCAGTTGTAGAACTGTAAGAGACCTTATCAACTTTTTTACTTTTTGCATTGATTAAGAATATAATATCTCCATCATTATTCATTCCCATAGGTTGGCCATTTCTATAAATTGTTTTTTCCTCCTGGGGTTGTAAAATGCCTAAAGTATCCAAGATCCATTTTCTTTCAGCCATGTCTTCAAGTGTCCACCCAACAAGATTAACACTTTTAGCCTTATAATAATTCTTTATAGTTGCTGATTCGAATAATTCATCAATCATATCACCCTCACCTATTGGATTAGGTAATATTCTAACTATTCTCACTTTTTCAACAAATATTGATTGAATATAATCTTTGACTTCCGGTATAAATAGAAAAGCTATTATTCCTAACACAGTAGCCAGAAATACAATAAAGTTTAGAAATGTAATACGCATTCTTTTAAATAACGAGTCCTTCTTGGTTGCTTTTCTCTTATGTCTTATACCTCTTTGGGTCATTTAATTGACATTATCAAGCTATTGCAACAATCAAACAAACTATAAATAAATATTTTCTAACACAACGTATTACACTGCAATTTAAAAAATAATTCTTAATAAGGTTAGACTATGTCAAATGCTTTATAATTATATATTCAATTAACAATTTAAAATTCAGAACAATAACTTAATGAAATATTACTCTTTTTAAGAATTTATAAAGGTTAAAGGGTTACTAATTGCTCGTCTTTATAATTAAACGGTAGTACCTAAATCCGCCGGCACATATGCAGAAATTCTTACTAACATCGAAAAACCGGGGAGGCGTCACGCATCATTCACCTTCGCTGCTCCTACGCTATCACCTTCATTTCATTTCGGTGATCAAAGAAAGCTTCGGCAGCACACACTACGGCTTCGGTGAACAAAGCAGATGCGCGCCAGGTGGATATTAAAGGTTTTGTGAAATCTTGCAAAGACCCCTTGTTCCCTTACTGTGCTTTGCTAAAACTCTGTGATAGCTAATAAGGGGAAAGGATTTCAACAAAGAGGAAAAATTGGGGTTGTTAAAAGTCCTTTAAACTGTTTATCAATATAGACCTTTTCTTTGTGTTACTTTGTGCCTCCTTTGTGAAACTTTGTGGTACAAATTTAAAAATAACCACAAAGAACACAGAGGACTTTTTATGCACCCTCATGCAGGGCATTGTATAATGGTTGAGTTTCTATGTCAGAACTGGATCTGTTACAAATTTTTATGCGATAATGCATATTCAATGCGTAATTTGGGATTGACCCTTAATACAGCTCAAGATTAAGCTTACGCATAACTTCTTTTTTATAGGTAATGC
>CAYYEC010000447.1:0-3643 GCA_964470745.1 uncultured Eubacteriales bacterium
GTATAATAACATAAACGTTTATGAAAGTATACTAGAAAAATCCAAGAACTTTATATAGTAAAAATCCGATATGGATGTTTTCAGATTTGTAGATAAAACGAATATATACTGTTAATTCAGATAGAAATTCCTGAAATATACATATTATTTTCCCCAAAAGCTTTATTACCTCGGTGACCTCATAATCACCATTGCAATATGCCCTTATACGGATAGCTTCCAGTACATTGAAAAGAAAATGAGGATTAATCTGACTAGATTTTTTTAAGGTGAGGGTTCATTGACAATTTATCAAAGTTATCAATAGAACCCTCACCTTAAAATTACAATTCAATTGTTTTACTTTCTTTTGATTCCCTGTACAAAACAAATTTTTTGCCGATAACCTGAACTACTTCTGAATTAGTTGCTGAAGCTATTTCTTCACATACTTCCTTTGTCTCAGCAAGAGAATTTTTAAGCACTGTTGCTTTTACTAACTCTCTAGCTTCTAATGCGTCATCAAATTGTTTTATCATATTTTCATTAATTCCGCCTTTTCCCACCTGGAAAATGGGGTCAACATTATTAGCCAAGCTTCTTAAATAGCTGCGTTGCTTACCTGTAAGCATTAAAACACCTCCATATTTGGGGCAATAGGATATAGGCAATGGGTAATAGGTTTTTTTGTTTTTCCTATCGCCTATTGCCCCTCGCCCCTCGCCAATTATCTTACATAATCAAATTCTAAATCATATATCCTTACTGTATCTCCTTCATTTATTCCCAAAGCTTCTAATGCATCTATAACACCTTTATTTTTCATAGAGCGTTGAAAGAAGTTAAGAGATTCATAGTCATTTATATTTGTAGAACCAAGAATTTTCTTAACCCAATTTCCTTCAACAACATATACTCCGTCTTGAACCGATACTTCAAAAGGCTTTTCATCTTCTGCCGTATAAACAACTTCCTTCTCAGATTCCGGAATTAAAACTGTTTCTGGAATTTCTTTTAATTTTTCACTAACATAAAACATTAATTCTCTTAATCCCGAATTTGTAGCTGCAGAGATGGGGAAAACTTTATGACCTTTTTCTTCAATTGCCTTTTTGAATTCCTCAAAATAGGCCTGTCCATCTGGTATGTCCATTTTGTTAGCTGCTACAACCTGGGGTCTTGAAGCTAATATAGAATTGTATTTTTCTAATTCCTGATTAATTAGGTCAAAATCAGATATGGGTTCCCTACCATCAATTCCTGCAACATCAACAACATGAACAAGAAGTTTCGTCCTTTCTATATGCCTTAAGAAATTATGTCCTAAACCAATACCTTCGTTTGCTCCTTCAATTAATCCAGGTATATCTGCAATTACAAAACTATTTCCTTGATCTAAACTCACTACGCCTAAGTTTGGTGTTAAAGTCGTAAAATGATAATTTGCAATTTTGGGCTTTGCTGCAGTAACCATGGATAATATAGTAGATTTACCAACATTAGGAAAACCAACTAATCCTACATCAGCAAGTAATTTTAGCTCAAGAATAACCCACCTTTCTTCTCCGGGAGTTCCACTCTTCGCAAAATTTGGTACTTGTCTTGTTGGGGTCGCAAAATGTTGATTACCTGCTCCACCTTTTCCACATTTGGCAGCTACAACACTTTGGTTTTCTTTTGTCAAATCAGCAATAATCCTACCAGTATTCTCATCCTTAATCACTGTTCCACGCGGTACTTTTACAAAAAGGTCACCACCATCTTTTCCTGTACAGTTTCTACCACTACCATCCTGGCCTCTTTCAGCTTGATATTTTCTTTTATATCTAAAATCAGCAAGCGTCCTTATTCCTTCATCTACTCGGAAAATTACACTTCCACCTTTTCCACCATCTCCACCATCAGGGCCACCATTTGCCACATATTTTTCTCTATGAAATGAAACCGCTCCATCTCCGCCATCTCCAGCTTTAACATAGATTCTGGCACTATCTATAAACACAATAATCGCTCCTTTCGTCGCGGGGGTAAAAAGTAATTAATTATTATCAACTCTATCTTTACTTTCTTTTCAAGTCCTTATATATTATTTCAAATAACTAAAAATAAATCCCGGTTTAACCGGGATTTTATTTTTGCAATTATTATAATTTGTTAATTTTTAAGCTGAAACTATACTAACTTGCTTTTTATCCTTACCTTTTCTTTCAAACTTCACTTTACCATCTGTCAATGCAAATAAAGTATCATCTTTACCTTTTCCTACATTTTCTCCTGGATGAATTTTAGTTCCTCTTTGTCTTACTAGAATATTTCCAGCTAAAACAAACTGACCGTCGCCTCTCTTTACACCAAGTCTCTTCGACTCACTGTCACGACCATTCCTTGAACTACCTACCCCTTTCTTGTGAGCAAATAGTTGAAGATTTATTTTTATCATAGGATTACACCTCCTCATCTAAAACCACTACATAATCTCTATATGCCATCTCAATTTGCCTAAATCCAATAACCATAGTTTCCAAAATAATTTTAACTTTTTCCATTTGATGAGTTGCTATGTCTACTGGTATAGAACATCTTATATAACCATCTTTTTCTTTATAGTTTTTTATACCTACAAGTTCATCAAGACCACCTAACGCAGTATATGCAATTGCAGAAATCGCAGCACATATAATATCTTCACCACTATTTGAAAATCCTGCATGGCCTTTAATCTTAAACTCCCAAATAAATCCTTTATTATCTCTAACTATGTTTATTTTAATCATTTATAAGCTACCAACAAAATCTAAAATTAACCATTAATCTTTTCGATTTGAACTTTTGTAAATGGTTGTCTGTGTCCTTGTTTTTTTCTATAGCCTTTTTTAGGTTTCATTTTAAAGACAACGATTTTTTTATCTTTACCCTGTCCTAAAACTTTTCCACTTACAGTTGCGTCACTTACTAAAGGACTACCAACATTTGTGTTTCCTTCTTTAGAAACTAAAAGAACTTTATCAAAAACAACATCTGCGCCTTCTTCTAGAGCAAGTTTTTCAACGAAAACTACATCTCCTTCTTGAACCTTATATTGTTTTCCACCAGTTTCAATTATTGCGTACATGTACAACACCTCCTCATCCCAGTCTCGCCAACGTAGGCAGCAGTTGTGAAATTAAGAATGTAGAATTGAGAATTGAGAATTAAAACTCAATGTATAATACTCCATCTTATAAAATCACTTGCATTTTTAAAATTCAATTTGAAAATTTAGGATTTAAGAATTGCAATTTTAAAATAATTCTCCATTCTACATCCTTAATTCTCAATTGCCTTTTTATCGCCTATTTCTGAGCGGCTCACCGATACATTTTAGCACACTAATGTATCTATGTCAATCTCTTTAATTTTCATTTCTTCATGTTTTATATCATTAGACCCCTTAACAACAATTCTCTTATTATATGCATTTTCCATTTTTTTAAGATTCTCTCCATCTATCCCAGTCAGCACTTCTGCTACAGAAGTATGAACCTCCACTTGAATAGCATGAGCAATAGTCTGAGCAAAATATCCCTTAATTTCTTTTTCTACATTTCTCGCTACCGACTCAGGTGATAGAATTTTTCCTGTTCCATCACAATATGGACATGAAATATTTACAACAGAAGATAGT
>CAYYEC010000448.1:0-3634 GCA_964470745.1 uncultured Eubacteriales bacterium
CCCTTAGCCCATGACTTCACAATGAGATAAATAAGAACTATGTATTAAAAGATATTTCTACCTGGATTGAAGGAATGGCAAAAAAGTAACTTCTGATTTTTTTAATATGTATCAAAAGTCACTTTTAAATCAACTATATTTTTCGCACTTAATTTATATTCGAATCAATTCATTTTTTTCAAATGATTCCTTACATTTATAAGCAATTTCTGTAGTTTTTGTACCACCATATACTGTAACACCTGGTTTTCTTCCTGTTTTTATGCAGCTAATAAATTCATTTAGTTCTTCTAAATAAGCTTGTTCAAAACGCTCTAAAAAATTCTGTGAGCATTCCTTTCTAACTCCATGCTCATCAAGAATTTCAACAAGATTTTTTTGTGGTACGGATGCAATCCTTAATGTTCCTTTTGTTCCGATGATCTCAGTCTCTACGTTATATCCATGTGGTGCAGTTCTTCCTGCAAAAAGAAAAACCATTGCATCATTTTTAAAATGTAATAAGGCACTAACATTATCACCATCATTATATTTACCAAATTCAGGGTGGGCATAACATCCACCTATTGCAAATATGGATTTAGGTTCTGAGTTTAGCATCCAACAAGCTAAATCAATATCATGAACCGCCATATCAATAAATTCCCCACCACTATGCCCTGCAAATGCAATTGCACCTTCAATAGCGCTCTCAGGGTCTTGACTGTATCCTCTAAATAATATAGGTCGACCAATCTCTCCTGCTTCAATCTTTTGTTTAGCATAAGCATATGAAGGATCAAATCTTCTCATAAACCCTAGCATAAAAACTTTATCATCATGATTTTCAACTGCTTTTTCTGCGTCTTTGCACTCGGAAAGAGTTGTTCCTAAAGGCTTCTCTGAAAAAACATGCAAACCTTTATCCAGTGCTTTAACAATCTGCTCTGTATGAAAAGCGGAAGGAGACGTTATAACAACCGCATCTAACTCTTTATTATTAATCATTTCATTATAATCTGTGTATGTATATGGTACATTCCACTCTCTTACCGTAGCTTTAAGTTTCTCTTCATTCATATCACACAATGCTGTAAGTTCTGCTCCGGGTATTTTAAATGCAATATTATATGCATGCTGGTATCCTAATCTACCAAGCCCGATTGCTCCTATTTTAATAGTCATAATTATCCCCTTACTATATAACAACGGACTTCTATATTTTATTTTTCCATCTATACAACATTTCATACACTAAGTTCATTTATTTTTTCTTGTTATGCTTTCTCATATCAATAATTACAGCACCTGCAATAATGGCACCTTTGATAATTTGCTGCCAATATGCAGATACACCCATAAGATCCAAACCATTATTTAGAACTCCCAATATTAATGCACCAACTACTGCACCACCTATAGTTCCAATACCTCCTGAATGGCTGGTACCTCCTATTGTCGTAGCTGCTATTGCATCCAGCTCATATGATACACCCATTCCAGGCTGTCCTGTATTAACTCTTGCAGATAATACCAAACCTGCTAAACCTGCTAACATACCTGCATACGCATATATTTTTATAAGGTTTCTTTTTACATTTACACCTGATACTTCGGCAGCGTGTACATTTCCACCAATTGCATAAATATTTTTCCCAAATTTTGTATGATTTAAAAGTGTCCATGTTATCAAAGCCATAAATAAAAATATTATAACCGGAAATGGTATCCCAAGAATATATCCCTGACCTATAAATTGATATGAATCTGTTAATGAACTTACCGGTCTTCCATCAGTGTAAAGCAGCGCTACTCCTCTAATTGATACCATAGTTGCAAGTGTCGCTATAAAAGCAGGAATACCTGTTTTAGCTATCAATGCACCATTAATTAAACCTACTAATGTTCCAACAGCTAATGCTGCAATGATAGGCACTATTACTGGTAATTCCGGTAATCCGGGATACATTTTTGATGCCCATGTTCCTACCTGACCTAAACTTGCTGCAACAACAGCAGCAAATGCCAATACTGACCCTGAAGATAAGTCAATTCCTTTTGAAATTATTACAAGAGTTACACCTAAAGAAATCAAGCCAATTACTGAAACTTGTTTCACAACATTTAATAGATTTTTAGCCTGCAAAAAAACAGGAGATAAAAAACTCATTAAAATAATCATCGCAAGAAGTACAAGATATATGCCATATTTCCCAAATATATCTTTAATTTTATTTACATTACTCATTTCTTTTCCCCCTAAACCAAGTTAAGCTTTATTTGTAGCGTATTTTATGATCAATTCCTGGGATGCTTCTTTTCTATCAATTATTCCTGAGACAATACCTTCATGCATTATCAGAACCCTGTCACTCATGCCAAGTACTTCAGGTAATTCAGAAGAAACAATTATTATTGCTTTCCCTTCTCCTGCTAATTTTGTTATAAGTGAATGTATTTCTGCTTTCGCACCAACATCAATGCCTCGAGTAGGCTCATCTAAAATTAATATTTCAGGTTCGGTTAACAACCATCTCGCAACTAGTACTTTTTGCTGATTGCCACCACTTAAGTTCATGATTTTTTGCTCTAAACTAGGAGTCTTGATACGAATTGCATCTTTGAATTTTTCACAGTCTTCTTCAATTTTTTTATGATTTAAAAACAAGAATGACTTTATATACTTGTTTATGTTTGCAATACTGATATTATCTCTTACAGTCAGCATAGGAAAAATCCCCGAATGCCTTCTGTCTTCTGTCAGAAGAGCCATTTTGTTCTTAATAGCGTCTTCTGCTGAATTAATCTCTACTTTTTTTCCATCTATAAATATTTCTCCGCCGGATTTTTTACGTACACCAAAAAGTGTTTCGATAACTTCAGTTCTTCCTGCACCTACTAGGCCTGCAAATCCAAGTATTTCTCCTTTATTTACTGTAAAGGATACATCCTTAAAATGCCCTTCAAGAGATAAATTTCTGACTTCTAGCTTTGTATCACCAATTTCACATTCAATCTTAGGAAACATTTCATTTAATTCACGCCCCACCATAAGAGATATTAATTTATCCGTAGTGAGACTTTCCGCTTCATAGGTTCCTACAAACTGACCATCTCTTAAAACAGTTATTTCATCTGATATTTCAAATATTTCATCCATTTTATGTGATATATATATTATTGCCTTACCTTCATTTCGAAGTTTTCTAATAATTTTAAATAAATGCTTGACTTCTGTTTCAGTTAGTGAAGATGTAGGCTCATCCATAATAACTATATCTGCATTATATGAAGTAGCTTTTGCGATTTCAACCATTTGCATCTTTGCAACTGTAAGTGAAGACATTTTTGCTCTTGGATCCATTGACATTTCCAGTTCTTTTAGAAGTATTTCTGTATCTTCATACATTTTTTTATGATCAACAAAAGGAATTCCTTTTTTTAGAGGTTCCCTATTTAACCAGATATTTTCCATTATTGTCCTGTCCAAAACTGGACTTAATTCCTGGTGAATCATAGAAATCCCTACATTAAGAGCCTCATTTGTTGTCTGAAATGCAGCTTTTTCCCCTTTATATACAATTGTGCCTTCAGTCGGATGAAAAATTCCTATTAATATTTTCATCAATGTAGATTTTCCTGCCCCATTTTCACC
>CAYYEC010000449.1:0-2439 GCA_964470745.1 uncultured Eubacteriales bacterium
GTCGCTGCCAGATTTATATCAAAGCCTTATGTTTATCACATAAGGCTTTGTTTTAGTTGGCTTAAAAAAGTAGATATTAATAGGACCCAGAAAAAGCTAAAGGCAATGTGTCTAAGCTTCTTCTAGGTCTTTAATACTTATTTTACGTGTATGAAGTGTATGATCCCACTCTTTATTGTCCTTACTTAGAAACCCCTGTATTGTTATTGGAACCCATGTGAGACAATAAAATGGATAGATTATAAATCCAAGTAAGCTTTTTAGATTAAACTTTTTTTCTATTAATATAATTAAAGGTCCATAAAACATTTGAAGCGTAACAAATATATACCATACTTGTACAGGAAAAAGATATTTTAAATTATAAAAAGGTGATTCAGGGTAAATTGTCTGAATCCACATCATTAGGGTTATAAGGCCCAAAAATATAAATCTGATTGGTTGGAATAAATATATTGCACAATCAAATGCAACCATATCTCTTTCCTTTATACCTTTATAGAAAAGTGGTTTGAGATATTTTCCTGCACAATCTGCATGACCTTGCATCCATCTTTTCCTTTGATTCCATGACTGTTTTAAAGTTATAGGTTTTTCATCATAAACAACAGCTTTATGAGCCCATGCGACTTTTAAATTATTAAGTGCAAGCTTCATAGTAAATTCTAAATCTTCTGTTAGACAGGTTGCTCCCCAACCAATTTTTTTTAAAACATTACTATCTATAGAAAATCCTGTACCGCATAGCCCACAGCTAAGTCCTAGATTGTATCGTGGTAATTGAAAAATTCTATTTGCAAGCCAGAATGCAATTGAATATGAACAAGTTATCCACGAATCATAGGGATTTTTACTATCAATATATCCTTGAACTACCTGATTACCCTCACATAACTTTTCATTCATTTCAGTTAAGAAGTCAGATGTTACTAGATTGTCAGCGTCAAAAACACTAATAGCATCAAAATTATCATTCATCAAAAAAAGCTTGTTAAACATCCATTCAAGTGCATATCCCTTTCCTTTTTTTTTATTATTGGAGCGCTCAAAAACATTTGCACCATGACGCTTTGCAATTAACGCAGTGCTGTCCGTACAGTTATCTGCTATTACAAATATTGTGTAAAGGTTTTTGGGATAATTTTGCTGATTTAAGCTATCAAGGATGTTCCCTATAACTAATTCTTCATTATGTGCAGCAATAACTAATGCAAATTTATTTTGTTTTGAGTTTTGTTTTGCACATGAATTTTTAGTCCAGTTAGCCCAGCCTAATAAAGTTATACCAAAAAAATATATTCCAGATAAAAAGATTGTCATTTGTATAATTTGTGTTGAGTAGTATATTATATTGTCAAAAATTAAAGACATATATTTTCCTCCATAAAATTCATAATAGGTAAGCTATATACAACGCACAAAAGATTTTGCATTTTATTTTTGTGCGCTTATATTACCTAAAGCTCTTATCGCAAAAATCCAATTATTCATATGCTGTTTCATTTTTGCGATTTATATAAATGTATATTCATTAATAATCTTTTAACAAATCTATATTATTTTGTACGAAATGAGGAAAAATATTTATAATAATAAGACAGTAAATAATACTATTTAATTTATAATTTAAGAAATTTATTAGATTAGCTAAAAGAAAAATAAATTAAAGAATATAAAAATCACTATATATTCAATTGAAAATAATTACTTTTAATTGCGTTCTATTAAATGAGAAACAATTTGAAAATGAAAATTTTTTTTGAAAAGAATAATTTTGTAATAATTACAGTATATTCTTCATGTGCTTGATGCTACTTGATGCTATATGATATAATTATTGAACTTATATATATTGCATGAAAGACATTACATGGAAGAAATAAGCAACATATAAACGGAGGTATTAGATGACAAAAACGTATTTTAATGATGCAATAATTGGAAATTCAAGAATGCTAGGATGTCTTTCTGAAAAAGGTGAGTTACTGAGGTTGTTTTGGCCAAATATAGATTTTGCCCAGCATATAGAAAAAGTCTTATTTGGAATATTTGATTTAAGATATAAAAATAGCACAATGTGGATAAGTGAGGATGGATTTTATCATAGTCAAAAATATATTGAAGATACAAATATTATTAAGACTATAAGTGAAAATAGAGACAGAGGTATTAGGATAACTCAAACTGATTTTTGCTTAATAGATAGGGATACGTTGACTAAAAACTATGAGATAGAAAATATTGGACTTAACGAAGAGTATATAGGATTCATTATTGCTTCAAGTATGGTTTCTACAAATCCAGATATGAGGAATGTAATGTTTGATTTTTCGAATGATTCATTAATTTACTATAAACATAATTATTATATCTCTATTTCTGCAGATAGAATTGTTTATCAATTTCAATTGGGAAATAATCCATTTGATAGTGCAAGAT
>CAYYEC010000449.1:2449-3633 GCA_964470745.1 uncultured Eubacteriales bacterium
GTATAGGAATGATGGCAGATGGTGCTCTTTCCTGGCAGATTGGAGAGCTAAAGCCTGGTGAGAAAAAGACTATTACTATAAATATTTCTGTTGCTAGCAGCTTATCCAAAGTAAAAGACTTAATAAAGAAAAATCGAAATGATAACTATCAAGAAATGCTATATAAAACCAAGAATTATTGGTTAGATTTTCTTAGCAATGCAAAAAAAATTCAAACCAGTAACATTGAAGTAAACAATATTTATAAACGCTCAATATTAGTTTTCAAATTAATGTCAGATGAAAAGACTGGTGGACTATTAGCTGCCCCTGAATTTGATGAGGGATTTACTAAATGTGGAAGGTATGCTTATTGTTGGGGGAGAGATGCGGCATTCATAACGAGTGCATTAGATAAATGTGGACTATCGGGTGCTGTAGATAAATTCTATTCATGGGCTATTAAAGTACAAGATTCTGACGGATTTTGGCACCAGAGATATTTTATGGACGGGAATATTGCTCCCTCGTGGGGAATACAAATCGATGAGACAGGTACTCTTATTTGGGGCATGTTAAAACACTATGAAATTACGAAAGACAAAGAGTTTTTAATGAAGGCATGGGACAGTGTAGAAAAAGCTATAAACTTTATTACTGACTTTTTTGATAAGGAGACAGGTTTGCCAGGTCCTAGCTTCGACCTTTGGGAAGAAAGAATGGGAGAACATACTTATTCATCATCAGCAGTTTATGGGGGAATAATAGCTGCAGTTAAAATAGGTAATCTACTTAATAAAGATAAGACAATGCTGGATAGTTGGAAGCATATTGCTGAGAATTTAAAAACTCAAATTGAGAAAAACTTTTGGAAGGAAGAAAGAAAGTCTTTTATAAGAAGTGTCAGGACAAAACTTAACCCTTGGGGCGGGGAACCATCAGAGAATACTACTATAGTTAAAGTTAATAGTAAAAATTATTATAGAGATGTTACTTTAGAGGATAGTATGGTAGATATTAGCCTTTTAGGTGTATGTATACCATATGGTGTTTATGATGCAAATGATTATAAAGTAAAGAGTACTGTAGAAACAATAGAAAGAGCTCTCACTGTTCCGAATATAGGCGGTATAAAAAGGTATGAAAATGACAATTATATTGGTGGAAATCCATGGATACTGACTACATTATGGGTAGCTATGTAT
>CAYYEC010000450.1:0-3631 GCA_964470745.1 uncultured Eubacteriales bacterium
TTTTACCGCTACCTTCATTACTTTTAATACTTCTTCTAATCTGTAACTAATAAAAGTAGAAGAAAGTCCACCTCCTAAAACTATGGCTATTGATTTTATATCAAATAATCCATTTGCAGTAGATGTCCCAAATATACCATATGCCATACATACTATGCCAAGACCTATCCCAATTAGCGTTCCTAAATCCATAATTTAACTCCATTTAAAAAAATTTAATAAAATTTGTAATAATTACGCTTTAAATATTTATCGAAACATGTACCAATATAATTAATATTATATTAGAAAAATGTCGTAAAGTCTATGAAAAAATAAATATTAACAATATTTTGTAATTATTAAACAGTTGCATTTTTATGCATAAAAATGTATAATTATAAATATTTATTTTAGGAGGTATCTATTATGAAGCACTTATTAAGTATATATGATTTGAGTATTGACGAAGTAAATGATATTATAAAGCTTTCAGAAAAGTTAAAAAGAGAGCTGAAAGAAGGTATTAAGCATCATTTATTAAAGGGTAAGACCTTAGGAATGATATTTACAAAATCCTCCACCAGAACAAGGGTTTCATTTGAAGTTGGTATGTATCAATTAGGTGGTCATCCCTTATTCTTAAGTTCAAATGATATTCAGCTTGGTCGTGGTGAGACGATATATGACACTGCTAAAGTTTTGTCCAGATATATAGATGCCATAATGATCAGAACTTTTAAACAAAGTGATGTTGAGGAATTGGCAAAGTATGGAAATATTCCAATCATTAATGGACTAACTGATTCACTTCATCCATGCCAAATATTGACTGATTTATTTACTATTTACGAACACAAAGGACCTTTAAAGGGCTTAAAACTTGCATATGTTGGAGATGGAAATAATGTAGCAAATTCATTACTTCTTGGCTGCGCAAAAGTAGGAATGGATATTTCAGTAGCCTATCCAGAAGGATTTGAATGCGATAAAAAAATTGTGAATAAAGCTATGGAAGTTGCAAAAGAAACAGGAAGTAAGATTATTTTAACAAATGATCCCGTTGAGGCTGTTGCTAATTCAGACGCTGTATATACTGATACCTGGGTAAGTATGGGGCAAGAATCTGAAAAAGAACAGAGATTAAAAATATTCATGCCTTATCAGGTCAATAAGGAATTGATGTCTAAGGCTAAAGAAGATGCAATTTTCCTTCACTGCCTACCAGTCTATAGAGGCTATGAAGTAACAGAAGATGTAATTGACGGATCCCAATCGGTGGTTTTTGATGAGGCAGAGAATAGACTTCATGTTCAAAAAGCAATTATGGTTAAACTAATGGGATAGTATGGAAATTAAGAATTGAGAAATCTAGGGGGACGGTTCTTATGATTCCACTCGTCCTCTAGATTCACATTAATTTCATGAGGTGAATTGTATGAATTATTCATTTGTTATTCGCAAAGCAGTTGTTGAAGATGCTGCCCATATTAAAGGAATAATAGATCAAGCTTTTAATAAATATATGAATGATACAGGCCTTAAAGGTACTATGGAAGCTCTTGAGGAATCTATTGAAGATATTATTAAAGACATTGAAAACAAAGATGTTTTTATTGCATTAATGGATGATATTCCTGTTGGGACTGTCAGAGTTGAAATGCTGCCTGACAATACTGCTTACTTAAGTAGATTTGGAGTTAACCTTCAATATCACAATATTGGAATTGGTAAAGCATTAATGAATCTTGTGGACAAATTATTAATCAGTAATAATATTAAGCAAGTAAAGCTTTATACTGCTTCAAAATATATGGATCTTGTAAGGTTTTACTATGGAAGAGGATTTTATGTAGACTCAACAACTAAAGATCGTGGTTATATCCGCGCTTTAATGGTAAAGGATTATAAATAGGGACAAGGGGACGGTCTGAGACTGCTGAAAAAGTTCTATTTCAAAAAATTACACTATATATGTTGTGGTTATACTTATATCATTTCTACAAGATATAGTATGGTGTAAATTTTTAGGAAGTGTTTTTCAGTGGTCTCGGACGGTCTCCTTGTCCCTATTTCGTGAATCTAAAAGCCTCCACTGCTTCCGCCTCCGCCAGATCGACCGCCTCCACCGGATGAACCTCCGCCTCCAAAACCGCCTCCACCGAAGCCTCCGCCACCTCTTCCTCCACCTCTGAAGATACTGCTCCAAAAGACTATCTTAATAAGGGCTGAAGTGATTCTAAATCTAAAAAATATTCCATCCAGTGCCAGTAATACTATAAATAGTATAGGTCCAAAATTGAAACTTCTGGAATTTCTTTGACTTCTTTGCTGAGTATTGTATCTGGTTTGCGGAACACTTGATTCACTATCAATACTAACATTGTATTCATTTGCAACTGCCTGTACAGTTTCATAATACCCTTTCAAAATCCCCTTATTAAAGTCATCTTCTGCAAGATACGGGTTCATATATTTTTCACGGATATCTGCTGTCTCAACTGCGGTTAATGCAGCGTTCAATCCATAACCAACTTCTATTCTAAGTTTTCTTTCTTTTAAGGCTAACAAAATAAGTACTCCATTGTCCTTTTCCCTTTGCCCTATCTCCCATTTTTCAAACAGATCTGCTGCATAATCATCAATACTTTCATCCTCAAGCGAGCTAATAGTAACAGCTACAACCTGAGCACTAGTTTTTTCTTCGAGTTGCTTTCCTAAAAGTTTTATTTCATTCTCATATTCCGAATCAATTATGTTTGCAAAATCATTTACAAAAAAGTTGCTTGTTGGTGATGGATATGATACTGCAAAAACATTCGTAGAAAATAGCAGTAATAACATTATAAAACATAGTATTTTTATTATTCTTCTCATGATTATCAAATCACCACAATTCTTTTATATTTTTAAATATATATATCATTTATTAGTCAAAATTAATTTTAAGGGGTTCCTTAGCTTCCGGACTTGCCTGATAATAATCCTTGGCACTAAATCCCATGACTTTTGCAAAAATACTGCCAGGGAACCTTTTTACTTTCTTATTGTAAAACTGCACTTTCTCAATAAATCTCTGCCTTTCCCTTGAAATCTTATTCTCACTTTCTGCAAGTTGAATCTGCAAATCATGGAACTGTTGGCTTGCCTTTAAATCCGGGTAGCTTTCTGCCAATAGCAATATTTTTTGTGTAGCTTCTGTCAAATTTTTATCAGCTTCAATTTTGCTGTCAATACTTCCACTGCTTAATAAAGCTGACCTGGCATTAGCAATATCTCCAAACACTGTTTCTTCATGTTTAGTGTAGCCTTTAACTGTTTCAACTAAATTGGGTATTAAGTCAAGCTTGGTTTGCATTACGTTTTCAACCTGACTCCACTGTGTTTCCACATTCTGCTCTGCATCAACTAATCCATTATAAGTAGAAACAGAACTTATCAATAAAATAAATACAATTACACCAATTATTATCCATTTGAGCCTTCCACCCCAAACATATGATTGATAACTCATTTATAATTCATCCTTTCAATTCTTAGAATTTTTCTTCCTATTTACATCTTATTATACGTATAAGTCTTTTAAAAGTCTTATTTTATATTTATTTTTTAAAGGAAAAGGGTAGAGGTGCATCCACAGGGACTCACGAGG
>CAYYEC010000451.1:0-3630 GCA_964470745.1 uncultured Eubacteriales bacterium
ATGTAGGAGAGATTGAGAACGCTGATGGCGTAGGTCAAGTTGGAAATGCTAAATGCGGTGACATAATGAAAATGTCTCTTAAAATAGAGAACGGTATTATTACTGATTGTAAATTTAAGACCTTTGGATGTGGAGCTGCAGTAGCAACAAGTAGTATGGCTACAGAGCTTGTATTAGGTAAAACTATCGATGAAGCACTAACTATAACAAATAAAGCAGTTGCTGAAGCCTTAGATGGTCTTCCTCCAGCAAAAATGCATTGTTCAAACTTAGCTGAAGAAGCTATACTAGCGGCAATTAATGATTACAAAATGAAAAATGGATTGTTAGATGATAAAGAAGATTGTGTTTCATGTTCAAGGAGATGCGACGATGTGCACCACCATCTCGAGGAAGATGATGAGGACTAATGGCACCACAAATAATAAAATTAAAAATATATACTTTCAATTTTATTTATTTGGAAGTATTTAAAGGTGGACTAAATGAATAGTAAAAAAAAAGTAATGCTTGGTATGAGCGGTGGTGTTGATAGTTCTGTTGCTGCCGCTATTCTTTTGGAAAAAGGATATGACGTCATTGGAGTAACAATGCAAATATGGCCTGACCAAAATGAAGATGTTCAAAAAACTGAAGGTGGTTGTTGCTCTCTTTCTGCTGTAGAAGATGCTAGGAGAGTAGCAAATAAATTAGGTATACCTTATTATGTAATGAATTTCAAAGATATATTTGAAAAAACAGTAATAGATTATTTTAAGGAAGAATATTTGCAGGGAAGAACCCCAAATCCTTGTATAGCATGTAATAGATTTGTTAAATTTGAAGCTATGCTTAATAAAGCTATATCTATGGATATTGATTACATTGCAACTGGCCACTATGCCAGGATTGAATTTGATAATAAATTAAATAGGTATCTTTTAAAGAAATCTGCTACTGCAGCTAAAGACCAAACTTATGCTTTATACAATGTTAATCAAGGGCAGTTAAGTAGAATTTTAATGCCAATCGGCCAGTATGAAAAAGATGAAGTAAGAAGAATCGCTAAGGAAATAGGATTATCAGTTGCAACAAAACCTGACAGTCAAGAAATATGTTTTGTTCAAGATAATGACTATGCAAAGTTTATTACAGAAAATTCTGAACAAAAGATAGTACCCGGTAATTTTGTGGACACAAAAGGGAATATTCTAGGACAACATAAAGGAATAATATATTATACTGTAGGTCAGCGAAAAGGTCTTGGCATAACCTTTGGAAAGCCAATGTTTGTGGTAGCAATAGATGCGTCTGCAAATACAGTTGTTTTAGGTGAAGCAAATGAAGTATTCAGAGATAGTTTAATAGCATATGATTGTAATTTTATTTCTATTGACGCTTTAAGTAATGAGATGAAGGTTCAAGCGAAAATCCGATATGCAGCAAAAGAAGCACCAGCTACTATTGTTCCAGTTGAAAACAACAAAGTACATGTTACTTTTGATGAGCCTCAAAGAGCTATTACTCCTGGTCAATCAGTTGTTTTTTATGATAATGATATTGTTATAGGGGGAGGAATAATACAATGAAGCATTTATTTGCTACTGGGGAAATTTTATATAAAAAAAACGTAAAAGCTTTGAGTGAAGGTGATTTAATTGCAGAGAGCCTGGAATACGAAAAAGTTGCTGAAAATGAGGAATACACGGCAGTCGGAACTATTAGGGATAAGAAAGTATCTGTAAAATTTAAAATAAATAGCGATGATTATTCTTCCCAGAATCTAATTTTTAAATTTACAGTAAAGATTCTCATGCAGTCAGACTTGTTAATTGCTAATTGGGATAATTACATTATTGAATATATTTAAAAAGGAGAAAAGCTTTTGACTTTTCTCTTTTTTATTACCATTTACCTTTACTCATATGAGTAGTTAATTCTGTCTTCGACTTTTGTTTAGTTACCCAGGCATCATTTTTTGCTTTTGTGAAAGCAGAATCACAGCCTGGGTCTAAATCTAGTTTAATACCTTCTTCAGATAAAACTACAATTTTGGCGCATAGATCAATTTTAAACAATTTTGCAATTTCATTTGATTTTAAATATGATTATAATAATTGAATTATTAGCATTAATTTCTTGCAAGTTTTACTACAAAATTAATTTTTATTAATTTATATAAAAAAAAATTGCATAATAGGTTGCAATGACTTGCAAAACATAATATTATATAATACAATATATTTGTGCTAAAAAAAGTTACATTAGGATTTATAACATATATATGTTGCATTAAAGATATTACATGGAAGAATAAGCAGCATATAAACAGCGGTTTATTATATGGAATTGATAAAAATAAATAAAATTGTTCTTAAGAGTTCTTAAAATTAGCTTTTAAGAACAGTGATAAATATCTGCAGTTTTTATTAGTTCCTTATGTGCTAAATCAGGGGGAAAGTGATATGAAAGAATTATTAAAAATGGAGATTAAAGATTTAAAAGAATATAAATTAAATCTAGTTAAGAAGTATGAAGATTTCAAAAGTAAATCATTAAGTTATGATATGACAAGAGGTAAACCTTGCTCAGAGCAGTTAGACTTATCCAATGAGTTATTATATAACTTAGATGGCTATAAATCTGCCAATGGTGTTGACTGTAGAAATTATGGTGGAGTAGATGGATTACCAGAACTTAAGAAAATATTTGCTGATATGATGGAAGTAGATATAAATGAAATTATAATAGGCGGAAATTCCAGTCTAAACCTTATGTATGATACTATATCCCGTGCATTTATCCATGGTGTTTATGGTAGTGAAACTCCCTGGGGGAAACTTCCAAAAATAAAGTTTTTATGTCCATCACCAGGCTATGATAGGCACTTTGCTATTTGTGAACTTTTTAACATTGAAATGATTACCGTCGATATGAAAAGTGATGGACCAGACATGGATATGATTGAAAAACTTGTCAGTGAAGACGATAGCATCAAAGGTATTAGGTGCGTTCCTAAATATAGTAATCCAGATGGAATTACATATTCAGATGAGGTCGTTGACCGTTTTGCAAACATGAAAACGAAGGCTAATGACTTTAGAATATTTTGGGACAATGCTTATGTAGTACATCACTTAACAGATACACCAGATAGGCTTAAAAATATTTTAGAAGCTTGTAAAAAAGTAGGAAATCCTGATAGAGTATTTTTATTTGGATCTACTGCTAAGATTAGTTTTGCAGGTGCGGGTATAGCGTTAATTGCTGCAAGTGAAAATAATATTAACTTAATTAGAAAGCAGATATCTATACAGACTATTGGACCTGATAAAGTAAATCAACTTCGTCATGCCAAATTTTTTAAAGACCTAGAAGGCATTAATAATCACATGAAAAAACATGCTGCAATCATTAAGCCTAAATTTGATAAAGTATTAGAGATTTTAGAAAGAGAATTAAGTGGAAAAAATATAGCGACCTGGAGTAAGCCAAATGGAGGATACTTTATAAGCTTCAATACTTTGGATGGCTGTGCTAAAAAAGTAGTTGCTATGGCTGCAGAAGCCGGAGTTACTCTTACAAATGCTGGTGCAACATATCCTTATGGTAAAGACCCGAGAGATAGAAATATAAGAATTGCTCCAACTC
>CAYYEC010000452.1:0-3619 GCA_964470745.1 uncultured Eubacteriales bacterium
GCATTGTTCTATACCTGTGGAACAACAATTAAATGTACAAAGTTTTGAATGGATAATTTTTTTCCATTTGCTTATAAAAATATGCTCACTTCCACAGCCTATACAAGGAATGGTTATTTTTAATTCACTTGAAGTATATTTTTGAATTTTAATACTGGATTTATTACAATCGCATTTGAATATATTTATATTTTTTGATTTCAACAATTTAAACAAATTTATATTTATAAATTTGAAGCTTCCACATGATGTACATTTATAAGCTATAGTTTTATCTGTACCTACTATCATATTTCCCACCTCATTTATTAATATTCGATAGTTTTCAAAAAAATCCTTCTTCATAGTTTTAAATCTTTAAATTATGTATTTATTTTCACTATTATTTGAATACTATTAATGTTTATGTAAACAAAATTAAAATTGGAGAGATTAATATGGCTAATCTTAAGCATGAAATGAGACGTTTATTTGATACTCAATACTTTGGAAATAATATATTAAATGAAGGCCTAGAGGATGGGATGCTGGAAAAAATCATTAATTTTTCAATTCTAAACTCCTCTTTGTTTGAAGCGCAGCCATGGAGTATTATAGCTGTAACTTCATTAAAATCAAAGTATAAGCTTTGCAATATTATGAAACACTATAGTTCACTGATTAATCGTTCTACACCAGTAATTATACTAAATGAGAAAAAATTTTTTAATCTTAAATTAAGAGTATTTAATGAATTGTATACCTATCAATGTGTATCTTCATTAGATGAAAATTATATTAAGGACAAAAATGTACTTTTGGCATTGTCTCTAAATTATGCAGCAAAATATTTTGGAGTAAAGTGTAAGGAGCTAAAGAAGTTTGATAAATCTGAAGTTTCAAATGCATTTAGTATTAACCCGGATATGAATATTTCCATGATTCTTTGTATGGGTTATTTCAACGATAGCCTTGATTATAGCTTTTCAAAAAGAGAATCTTATCTTAATATTGTGACTGAGATTTAATAAATTTCCTATTAATACTTTTATTGTTAATATAGCAAATTTTTTTGCTATATTTTCTTTTTGACTTTTTTACTAATTTGATGTAAAATATATTTCGTTAATTCGAGTGCCTATAGCTCAGTAGGATAGAGCGTCGGTTTCCTAAACCGCAGGCCGGAGGTTCGAATCCTCTTAGGCACACCAAATAATACCAGTACTTTAACAGTACTGGTATTATTCATATTTTTACCATGATATAATAGTTATATAATTTCACAAGATATCGTATATTACATGATAATAAAATAAAAAATTTCGATAAACACTTTTGTAACAAAGAACCTCTTTGTAGAAATATGGAGATTTTTATTGAATTTTGTATAACTTTGATATATAATATTTTTATTTATAAAATATTATGATTGAAAAAGGTAAACTTATCGAAAGATAAGGACACAAAGCTACGGGTCTAAAGTGGAATTGCTATGACAGCCGGGTTGCCAGAATAGAAAAGCTTTCAAATATTTAATTATGGTAATCTCGTTGTAGTTGATTTACTCTCCCGTATTAAAGTGCATAGTTTGAAAAGTAATTATAATACCATTTATTTATGGGGGTTATATTTTCAATGAAGAAAATGTTTTCAATATATGATTGCAAAGAAGGCAATATTTTAGCAAGCGCTGTTTATAATAAATATGGCTCTCTTATATTAAATGAAAATACTGTTTTAAATGAATCGTATATAACTAAACTAATAGAAATGGGAATTGAGTATATTTTTGTCTATGATGAAAATATGAATGAAGACGAAGAATACTTCGAAATCTTATATGAAAAATACCAAATGGAAATATCAATACTAAAGCAAACACTCTTAGATCTGGCAAAAGGTAAAAAAATATCTGTAGAAACCCTAAGTAGTCTTGGTAATTCAATATATAGTGAAATAAATAACTCTGATAATATAGCTGCCTTTCTCCAAAAAATTAAGCAATCCGATGAATATACATTTTCTCATAGCTTAAACGTTGCTTTTTACTCTATGCTTATTAGTAAATGGATGGGGAAATCAGAACAAGAAACTAAAAATTCCATAGCTGCAGGACTATTGCATGATATAGGTAAAATAGAAATACCAAAATCTATACTTATGAAACCTAGAAAACTAACTCCTCTCGAATATGAAACTATAAAAAAACATCCAGTTATTGGTTATAATATTTTAAAAGATTTAAAAACTTTAGACCCTGAAATTTTGCAGGCAGTATTAATGCACCATGAAAGAGAAGATGGCTCTGGATACCCATTCGGAATAGATGGAGATAAAATAACAGATTGTTCAAAAATTATTTCTATTGCAGATGTATTTGATGCTATGACTTCTGAAAGGATATATAAAAAGAAGCTTACTCCTTTTGAAGCATTTAAAAGCTTCAAAAATGAATTATTGGGATTATTTGATATTAGAACTGTAAATATATTTTTATCAAATCTTTCTAATTACTATACAGGTGCAAAGGTTATTCTAAATTCAGGCAAAACAGCAGAAATCATATATACCCCCCATCATTGTCTATATACACCTATAGTTAAAGTAGATTCAACATTTGTAGATCTATCAAAAAATAATAATCTAAAGATCCTGGAAATAATATAGAAATTCAAATACATTTCACCATTTATAAAGTGGCTCTATATAATACATAAGAGTTATTACTCCAATAATAATTGCAAGTGAAATTGCCATACCAGACACATACATGAAAAACTTTTTATTTAACATAATACTCTCCTCTATATATCTTAATCCATATGCTACACATTTCTCTCAGATAAATTCTTTTGTGTATCATATATAAACCAAATTTCAGACATAGCTATTTTATTTGTTTTTTCGATAAATTTCAATAGGTAATATGTTCTAGGACCATCATTCTATATTTTTTCCAATAAACATTTTACATTTCTTATTTGGATATTGCAAAACAATAATGAACCCTGCCAGTATAAACAGAATTCATTATTGTTTATTTCGTGGTACTATTGTATATTATTTCCACATTTCCACTTTATCTTTTAAAGTTTTTTCAAAATCAGCGGTTATATCATCTACACCCGCATCCTTAATAGCTTTAACATATTTATCCCACATTTCGTCAAATTCCCCCGGTGCTACAAGGATAGCAGCCGGAATCATCTTATATCCTGTATTTAAGATAGCTGTATTTTTAGCCTGCCAATCGGGATCATCCATATTCATTAACCAGGCAACTCCATATGGTTTCTTAGGGAACTCTGTACTTTGCGGATATAATTCTTTCCAGCCTGTAACCCCATATGCTTTTAAAACCTCATTTTCAACTGGTGTCTGGCGTACTTTTATTGCATCCAATGTATTGAAAGCTTCAAAATATTGACCGGTAGAATCTTTAACTGTATTACCGTATGTAGGGAATGGATAACAGTAATTTAAAATACCTGTCTTTTTAGGGAATGCTGGATCAGCTGCCTTCATTTCTATTATTTCAGGCTTCATTACTCTTTTACCATCTACTATATCATAGTGTACACCTTCGACTCCCCAATGTGTTAATATTTGAGCTTCTTCACAATGCATCCAATCAAGGAAT
>CAYYEC010000453.1:0-3617 GCA_964470745.1 uncultured Eubacteriales bacterium
ATATGGTGGAAATCAGATTAATGTTGATATCTCAAATGATGGTGTCTGGAAATATATTTCTTATGATAATATTTCTGTTACAAGCGGCACAATTGATATAGGATTTTATGTTAATTCACCAGGAGGAACTACGCTGCATATTGATGATGTCAGATTAACGAAGGTGAATTAGTATACACTTAGCGTACAATATTTTTTTAGGAGGTCAATAGACATGAAGAAGAAAAGAGTCATTTCCATTTTTTTGATAACAGCAATTACATTCACAATGCTATTCACCCTTGTCTCAACATCATTTGCTGTTGATTATGACGTTGAACTTTTCCACGCAAATGCTGGAGGCACTGACCCGTTTTACTGCAAAGGTTACATCAGGGTCAGAGACCTTGGCAATCCAAAAACCGTAACTGTGCATTATACTTATGACGGTTCAAACTGGTATGACCAATCTGCGTCATATGTTAAGGAAGACCCGAACGATACAAACTTTGATGTATGGTATTTCAAAACACCGGATACTACTATAGCTTCATCCTGTACATTTGCAATCAAATATGAAGTTAATGGAAACACGTACTGGGATAACAACAATGGAAACAATCATTTTATTGCAACCTATAACAACTATAATTATATGCTTGAGCGCAGTGTGCTTATGTCCGGCTTAAGAGGAACGTATTTTGGAGGAAATAACTTCTGGGGGGAAGTTATTCTACAGAACCGCAGCTATAATAAGCAGGTTAAGGTATATTACAGTGTTCTTGTTGATGGTGGTGGATGGACTCAATACTGGCCTATAACATGTTCTTACAGCAGCAGCCTTCAATATAACCAGGAGAAATGGACTTTTTCATCCGATACAACACCTGGTCTTCAGGTTAAATATTATATTGTATATACTGATATGGATAATAATGTGACTTACACAGATGACAACTTTGGAAGGTATTACTATATTAATCGCTATAATTATGGAGAATAAAAAAACATAGTATATGGGTGTAACAATACTTAAATATTGTTACACCCTCTTTTTTAAGGAAATGTGTACTGTAAAAAAAGAAAAGTATGATGCTGAAGTATTTTTAGATTTCCTCAGAGACGGGTGAATTGAAAAAATAAAATCCACTTTGTAAGATTAAAATCCACATTAAGAAAATTTGGGATGGATTTTACTTTTGTAATTAAAGTATTAACAAATTTAATAAAAATTTACGAATTCACCCTTGAAATAGTTAATCTCATATGCTATAATGATGCGAAACAATTGAATTTAGTAAAAACTGTGAAAGAGATGAGTAAGTAGTTAGACATTTTATTAAGAGAGAGGATATCACCGGCTGAAAGTATCCTTATGAAATCAATTACTGAAGTTCCCTCTGGAGTTGCCTTCTGAACAGTTACAAAGTAGGAAGTGCCGGTTTGATACCGTTAAAATTTTGAGAGTTTGTGTTATATCTGAAGTTTGGATTTAATGTTAAAAAACTGGGTGGTACCGCGGAGATTATGCCTTCGTCCCTTTAGGGATGAAGGTTTTTTTGTATTTTAAGTCGTAGGACTTGTAGAATATCAACATTCTCTACAGGTTTTGTTTTTCGATAGTTGCTGTTACAAATAGCACGACGAAAAGAGAATGTAAATATTTTACTACGTATAAGAAAGGAGTAAGGTTAATGAAGGAACAGTTAAGTAATATTCAGAAGCAGGCTGAGACTGAGCTTTCAAATATTCAATCTATTCAGGAAGTGGAGAATTTGAGAGTTAAATATCTAGGTAAAAAAGGTGAGCTGACCCTTGTTTTAAGAGGAATGGGAGGTTTATCAAAAGAGGAAAGACCAGTTATTGGTCAAATTGCAAATGAAGTTAGAACATTTATTGAAGAAACTATAGAAAAAAGAAACAACGAGCTGCTTACCAAGGAAAGAACAGCTCAGCTAGAAAAAGAAGTCATTGATATAACAATGCCGGGGAAGAAATCAATTTTAGGAAAAAGGCATCCCCTTAGTATTGTCCTTGATGAAATAAAAGATGTTTTTATTGGAATGGGATATGAAATAGCAGAAGGGCCCGAGGTTGAACTGGATTACTACAATTTTGAGGCATTAAATATACCTCCAAACCATCCGGCAAGAGATGTACAGGATACTTTTTATATAAATGATAAGATAGTATAAAGAACACAAACATCACCTGTCCAAATTAGGGTTATGGAGAATAAAAAACCCCCAATTAAAATTATTTGTCCAGGTAGAGTTTACCGTTCAGACGCAGTAGATGCAACACATTCACCTATATTCAACCAGGTTGAGGGATTGGTTATTGACAAAGGTGTTACTATGGGAGACCTAATAGGAACTCTACAAGTATTTGCCAAAAGTATTTTTGGTGAAAATACTAATATAAGATTAAGACCGCATCATTTCCCATTTACTGAGCCAAGTGCAGAAGTTGATGTATCATGCTGGACTTGTGGAGGTAAAGGCTGTAGAGTATGTAAAAATGAAGGTTGGATTGAAATTTTAGGAGCAGGAATGGTGCATCCTAAAGTTTTAAGAAACTGTGGAATAGATCCAGAAGAATATAGCGGATTTGCCTTTGGCTTGGGAGTAGAAAGAACAACAATGGGCAGATTTAATATAGATGACCTTAGATTGTTATATGAAAACGATGTAAGGTTTTTAAAGCAGTTCTGAACAAGATTAATGGATTTGAAGGATTAACAGGATTTTAGGGTCATTCTAATATGAGTGGCTTTTTAGTAAAAAGTTTATAATAGTTTACCTTAGGTGTATAAAAGGGTCTAAAAGGAATAGCTAATGGCGAAGAATCAATTGCTTATTGCCACATGCCCCTAACCTGCACCTTTGGTGCCGAAAGGAGTTTTGTATAATGAAAGCACCTCTTAGCTGGTTAAGAGATTATGTTGATATAAATGTTAGTACAAAAGAATATGCTGATGCATTGACTATGTCTGGTTCTAAAGTTGAAGGCGTAGAAGATATGGGAGAAGAAATTTCCAATGTTGTAGTCGGGAAAATATTATCAATTGAAAAGCATCCTGATGCAGATAAATTACAGGTAACTCAGGTTGATATAGGAAAAGAAACAATTCAGATAGTGACAGGTGGTAAAAATATAAAAGTTGAGGATTATATACCAGTTGCTTTGATTGGAGCAAATTTGCCAAATGGGATAAAAATAAAAAAGGGGAAATTAAGAGGGATAGAATCTTATGGAATGATGTGTTCAATAGCAGAATTGAATTTAACAAAAGATGATTTTCCCAATGCTGTAGAAGATGGAATCTTTATTTTAGATAATGGTTTATCTTTGGGGGCCGATATAAAAGAGATACTTGGACTGGATGAAAAGGTTGTTGAATTTGAAATCACATCAAATAGACCTGATTGTTTCAGTATACTTGGACTTGCAAGAGAGTCTGCAGTGACATTAAATACTGAGTTTAAAAAACCGGAGATTATTGTTAAAGAGGAAGCTGATGAAGCATCTAAATATGTTTCAGTGGATATAGAAAATCCTGAGCTTTGTTCAAGATATGCAGCAAGAATAGTTAAAGATGTGAAGATTGAACCTTCTCCAAAATGGATGAGAAGTAG
>CAYYEC010000454.1:0-3615 GCA_964470745.1 uncultured Eubacteriales bacterium
AATCGTAATATCAAATGATGCTTATTCTGTTAAACTAAAAAATTTCTTGTTTGAAGCTGGATTTAATGTATTAGATGTAGTTAGGGACGGAAATGAGTGTCTAAGAAAAGTAAGAGCTTTTAAGCCTGATTTGGTTATTATTGATTATGATATTTCTCCTAATAACGGATTTAATTTAGCTAGATTGATAGAAGAAGATAATTTATGTGGAGGCATAATTATACTAAGTGAAGCACAGAAAAGCTTGATTCAGGATGACTTTAATTTAGTTAAATTTGTTTATATAACAAAGCCTCTAAATAAAAATCTGTTTCTTACTACAATTGAATTGATTAACAGAAGCACAAGAAAAATATTGGAACTTGAAAAAGAAGTAAAGACGCTTAAAATAACTCTTGAGACAAGGAAAGACATAGAAAAAGCCAAAGGAATTCTAATGGATATACACCATATTAATGAACAAGAAGCCTTTAGGCGAATGCAAAAGCAGAGTATGGATAGTGGTATATCAATGAAAGAAATAGCAAAGGCGATAATTTTAACTTATAAGTTATAAATTTTCTTGTTTTACTTATAATAAATGTAATAAAAATTCTTGCATATAAATGTTACACAAAAAGGTTAATATGGAAGAATTGTGAAATATATGAATCAAGAAAACTGATTTTACAATATTTCATTTTGAAATGTAAAAGGTTTAGTGCAAAATATATATTATAAGGATTTTTGATAATTAAATATTGAAGTATATTTACTTTTATGCAGGAAAATAAAATTTAAATTGCAAATAATATTGAAAATGGGAAATTTATATGCTATAATTCATATGAATAATTAAATATTTAACAAAGATAAATATTATTTGCGAGCAAAGGCGTTCAGGGTTAAATGTATTATATTTTCTGATGCGCTTTTTTATTTTTAACATAGAAGCATAACAATAGGATTGCAGGATAAGCGTAATAATTTTTCTTATTTATCTGTAATTTTTAACCGATTATAATATTAATGAAACATGAAAGGGGACTAAATATGTCAGAATTAACTAAAATCTTTGGATCAAGCGTATTTAATGATTCAGTAATGAAAGAAAGACTTCCAAAAGCAACTTATAAGGAATTGAAAAAGACAATAAATAATAATCTTCCATTAGATCCTCAAGTTGCTGAAGTAGTAGCTAATGCAATGAAAGATTGGGCAATTGAAAAAGGATGTACTCACTTTACTCACTGGTTCCAGCCTATGACTGGCATTACAGCAGAAAAACATGATGCATTTATTTCACCAACTGGTGACGGAAAAGTAATATTGGAGTTTTCCGGTAAAGAATTAATCCAAGGTGAACCAGATGCTTCATCTTTTCCAAGTGGAGGATTAAGAGCAACTTTTGAAGCTAGAGGATATACAGCTTGGGATTGCACATCTCCTGCATTTATTAAAGAAGATACATTATGTATACCAACTGCTTTTTGCTCATATACCGGTGAAGTTTTAGATAAAAAGACTCCTTTGCTTCGTTCTATGGAAGCCGTATCAAAACAAGCTATTCGTGTGCTAAGAGCTTTAGGAAATACAACTGCTACAAAGGTAACTTCTTCAGTTGGTCCGGAACAAGAATATTTCTTAGTAGATAAAAAAATGTATGATAAGAGAAAAGATTTAATATTTACTGGAAGAACTTTATTTGGTGCAATGCCTCCAAAAGGTCAGGAAATGGAAGACCATTATTTTGGAGCTATCAAAGAAAGAGTTGCTGCATTCATGAAAGAATTGGATACAGAACTTTGGAAACTTGGAATTTCTTCTAAAACAAGACATAATGAAGTTGCTCCTGCACAACATGAAATTGCGCCTATTTATAATACAACTAATATAGCAACTGATCATAATCAGCTTGTTATGGAAACTCTTAAAAAAGTTGCTTTAAGGCATGGTTTAGTTTGCTTACTTCATGAAAAACCATTTGCAGGAGTAAATGGATCTGGTAAACATAATAACTGGTCAATAGGAACTGATGATGGACAAAACTTATTAGAGCCAGGAACTACTCCTCATGAAAATGAACAGTTCCTCGTATTCTTATGTGCAACAATAAAGGCTGTTGATGAATATGCTGATTTATTAAGGGCTTCTGCTGCAAATCCTGGAAATGACCATAGATTAGGAGCTAATGAAGCACCTCCGGCTATTATTTCAATATTCCTTGGAGAGCAATTAGCTGACATCTTGGAACAAATAGAATCAGCAGGTAAAGCAAGCAGTTCTAAGCAAAAAACTAAAATGCAAATAGGTGTATCTACACTTCCTGAATTCCCTAAGGATACTACAGATAGAAACAGAACATCTCCATTTGCTTTCACAGGTAACAAATTTGAATTCAGAATGGTTGGCTCAAGTGCGTCAATAGCAGGTCCAAACTTTGTAATAAATACTATTGTTGCTGAAGTTCTTGAAGGTATAGCTGACAGACTTGAAAAGGCAGCAGATGTTAACTCAGAAGTTCAGAAAATAATTGCTGAAATAGTTAAAAATAATAAAAAAGTTATTTTCAATGGTAACAATTATTCAGATGAATGGGTAGTTGAAGCTGAAAAAAGAGGATTACCAAACATTAAATCAATGGTTGATGCAGTGAAAGTTATGGTATCAGAAAAGAATGAAAGTGTATTTGTAAAACATGGTGTATTATCTAAGGCAGAAATACATTCAAGATATGAAATATTACTTGAAACTTATGCCAAAACTATAAATATAGAGGCATTAACTGCACTTGATATGGCTAAGCGTGATATTTTACCTGCAGCATTTAAAGCAGTAGAAAAAATCGCTGGTTCAATAAATGCAGTAAAAGCTACTGGAGTAGATGCTGATACAAGTGCTCAAGCAGAATTATTGGCAGAAGTATCATCACTTGCAGCTTCATTTAAAAAAGGAATTGCAGCTCTTGAAGCAGCTGTTGAAAAAGCATCTTCTATTGGAGACGCTTTAGAAATGGCAGAAGCATATAGAGATGATGTATTTGTTAAAATGGGTGAATTAAGAGCAGCTGCTGATAAGCTGGAAGCAATAGTAGATACTGATATTTGGCCAATACCTACTTATGGTGAATTGTTATTTGGAGTTTAATATTTAAGATAATAAAAAAAACCGGCTTATGCCGGTTTTTTTATTATTACGTTATCCTACGAGAGAAACAAAATACTTGTGAAATGATAAATCATTGCTTAGTTCAGGATGAAATGTTGTAGCAAGCATATTACCCTCTTGAGCAGCAACAATTTTCCCATTTACTTTAGCGAGAATATTAACGTTTTCTGATACAGCTTCAATTAAAGGTGCCCTGATAAAAATAAGCGGAATCTCATCTTGTGAAATCTTTGGAATTAGTTTAGAAGTAGTAAAACTATCCAATTGACCTCCATATGCATTTCTCTGCACAGTTATATCCATTAAACCAAGATGAAAATAATTTTCATCTATAATACTTTTTGCAAGCAAAATCGTACCAGCGCAAGTTCCCCAAATGGGCATTCCTTTTTTTACTCTTTCAATTATAGGTTCATCCAATTTAAAATCCTTTAAAAGCTTTCCAAGAGTAGTGCTTTCTCCACCGGG
>CAYYEC010000455.1:0-3609 GCA_964470745.1 uncultured Eubacteriales bacterium
AGATTGTACTTTGGCCGTTCTGATGCAGGATATGCTGCTTCCATGGGAATACTTATGTTTGTAATTATTTCTGCTATCAGCATTACTTCACTGGTGCTTCTAAGAAGGAAGGAGGTTGTATTATGAGTAAAAAGACAGCAAGGGCTAGTTTTCTTACCATTTCGGTTTTTATAATTTTATTGCATATTATTCCTTTTTACATACTAATAACAACTTCTTTTAAATCATTCAGGGATTCAAGCTCCAAATGGGTTATGCCCGGATACCTGTACCTTGATAACTTTAAAAATGCTTGGATGCATGCGAATCTGGGAAGAGCATTTTTTAACAATATACTTATTAGTGCGGTTTCCATTTTTTTCATTGTAATAATAGGTTCAATTGCGGCATATCCGCTTTCAAGATACAGAACACCTTTGAATAAGTTTGTGTATACGTTGTTTATTTCATGTATGATAGTGCCGCCTTTGGCTATTTTTGTACCATTATACAAGTTTCAGGTTGAAATTCATGCACTTAACACTTACTGGGGAATTGTACTTTTACATCTTACTTTCCAGCTTCCGATAACTATATTTCTTTTTACTGGATTTATTGGAACACTTCCAAGAGAATTGGATGAAGCGGCAATGATTGACGGATGCTCACGTTTTGGGATATTTTTTAAAATACTGCTGCCCCTCTTAAAGCCTATTACTGCAGCAGTTATAATACTTACCGGTGTTGCAATCTGGAATGACTATCAGTTTTCACTTTTTTTCCTGCAAAAAAATGATATGCAGACTATTACAGTTGCATTATCAAGATTTTTTGGGCAGTTTTCAAATAATACCAATTGGGTTGCAGCAGGGTCTCTTCTTGCAGCATTTCCGATTACAATAGTTTATTTATTCCTCCAGAAGTATTTCATACATGGTTTGTCATCAGGAGCAGTAAAAGGATAAGTATGGTTATGTCTTAAAATTTAATATAGAAGGATTTGTAGAAAAGGTTATAGTCTTGAAGTAAATGTCTTGACTGCAAATAGTTGAAATTACTTTTATTTTATACATGGACAAAGCTCCAAGGTAAAAATAGTGTGATTAAAAAAGTCCGGTTTTGAAATAGATTTTATATCAGAATATTTTATCGCCGGACTATTTTTATAGTATTTGGGTTATAAATTGAATTATTTTTGACTTTTTTAAAATATATTTTGAGGTATAAAAAGCAAAGTTAGGGGGAGTACTAAATGATATCAAAAGAATTTGAATTTTCTTTGAACAATTCAACAAAAATTATATGGGAACAATTTATAAATATGCTGAGTTACTATGGTGAGCCTGTCAGAAATATTTTATCTTCTCAAATTGGATTGGTAAGGATGGAATTAGTCACTGAGTTAAATGAGGAAATCCTGCTTGAAAAATTGAGTATGATTTTAAAGAGTCTGGAGAATAAATCAAATGAAGAGAAAGGCACCGGCACTGAAAAAAAGGAACTGGAAGTCGTGCTTCAAAGGGATATAAATTCATATTTGCATTGGGCATTACCCATGTGTATTGTAAAATCAAATGATAAATTTGCAGCATGGCATAATGAGCGGTTTATACAAGTATATTCATTGACCCAGAATTATGATGAAAATACTTACATTTTTACTGATTTTGCTGATAAAATTGATTCTGTAAAGCTTTTATTCAGGAATTGGGATAGATATAGATATGAAGATTTGAATGATGTAAAAAATATAGCCGAGTTTGTTATTGAAAAAATAAATATGGGATTCTATATTATTATTTTCTTAGACGAATATTATTTACCGCAAAAACATTTTTACAATGTAAGACATTTTGTACACCCGTCATTAATATACGGATATGATAATAATGCAAAAGAATTTTTGTCAATATCATTTGATAAGATGCAGACATTTACTAAAATGTCATACAGTTATGATTTATTCGTAAAGGCCTATGAAGGTGGGAAACTATATTTTATTATGGAAGATGCGGGATATGCTGAGCATAAAATAGTGCAGGTAATTCAGCCACATAGGTTTGACAAGGATTACCCATTTGATATTAAGCATTTTTTAAGTGAATTGCATAACTATATATTTTCAATAAGTGATCCGTACAAGAAGCATATTTGCAGGGATCATCAATGGCGTGACAAAAATGTAGCAGACGAGGCTAAAATTGTTTGCGGATTTGATGTATATGATGATGTAGTTGAAAATTTGCAAAAGCTTGCATATGGCAAATCAAGTCTGGATTACAGAATGATACATTTACTGTATGAGCACAAAGAAGGCATGTATAAGAAACTGAAATATCTGGCTTATGAAAATAATTTTTCAAGTGAGTTTACAAAATATGTGGGAAAATATGAAAAAATTGTTGAGGGATTTAAAGAAGCCAGGTTTTTATTTATCAAGTTTCTCCATCTAAAGAAACCGGAAATTCTCCAAAAAATAATTGATATTATTAATATAAATAAAAAATTAGAAAAAGCTGTATTGGAATATGTATATCACTATTTAACGATCCCTAAAAACAATAATTAAATGATTTTGATATAAAAATAGAAAGAAGGTAAAAAATATGCCGATAAAATTTGATAAGAACAAAATGCTATTTCATATTTACAATAATTATACAAGCTATGTAATAAAAATATTTAAGGGTAAATATCCTCTTCATTTATATTGGGGAAAGTCACTTAACAGCTTGGAACTAGTAGATGAATTAAGCTTCAGACGCAGACCGCTACATAACAATTCAGGACTTCCGGAGCAGGATGATCCCAAATTTTGTCTTGATTTTTACCTTATGGAGTATCCGGCATATGGTAGCGGAGATTACCGGACTCCTGCGTTTCAGATACAGGGAGAAGATGGAAGCACAATAGCAGACCTTGAATATATAGGGTATAAGATACTAAAAGGAAAACCTCTTTTGGATGGACTTCCTTCAACATATGCAGAGGGTGATAATGAAGCTGATACTCTCATTCTGGAATTTTATGAAGCAAAAAAAGAATACAGTGTATTTATAAGTTATTCTATATATGAAAGATATGGGGCCATTACGCGTAATGTAAGGGTTGTAAATAATGGTAATAAGAAATTACAAATTCTTAAGGTGATGAGCACTGCTGTAGATTTTGAAGATAGTGAATTTGAACTTCTGTACCTTTCCGGAGCATGGTCAAGAGAACGTCATATAAAGAAAAGAAGAATAGAAGCAGGCAGTCAATCTATTGAGAGCTGCAGAGGAACAAGCAGCCATCAGCAAAATCCATTTATAGCTTTGATGCGCTCTGACACAGGAGAGGATGCAGGAGCGGTTTATGCATTCAATCTTGTTTACAGCGGTAATTTTCTAGCTCAGGTCGAAGTGGATCAATATGGATATACAAGAGTGAATATGGGAATTAATCCTTTTGATTTCTCCTGGTTGCTGGATAGTAATGAATGCTTTCAGACACCTGAAGCGGTTATGGTATACTCGGATAAAGGATTTAACGGGATGTCCCGGATATTTCACAAACTGTACAGGGAAAGACTGTGCAGAGGTATCTACCGTGATGAAAAAAGACCTGTTCTTATTAATAATTGGGAAGCAA